>JBLHNV010000093.1:0-9207 GCA_047623125.1 Janthinobacterium sp.
CACTTCGTCGAGCATCAGCGTGCCGCCATTAGCGGCCTGAAAAAAACCATCGCGATCCATCATGGCGCCGGTGAATGCGCCTTTGCGGTAGCCAAAGAACTCCGCTTCCATCAACGCTTCGGGAATCGCGCCACAGTTGATGGCAATGAAAGGCTGTTCGGCGCGCGCGCCCCGGGCGTGGATTTCACGCGCCGCCAGTTCCTTGCCGCTGCCCGATTCGCCACTGATCGCAATCGGCGCCATCGAGCGCGCCAGGCGCACGATCTGCGCACGCAAGGCTTCGATCACCGCAGAGTGCCCCGTCAAACGGCTGCGCGGCTCCGACGCATCGGGCGCCAGCAACTGTTGTGGCGCGTTCAGGCGCAACGCCGATTGCACCATCAAGCGCAATTGATCGAGCGCGACCGGCTTGGACAGGTAATCAAAGGCGCCCGCCTTGAGCGCGACGACCGCATTGTCGGCACTGCCGAACGCGGTCACAACGGCGATCGGCGTATTCTTGCCAGAGGCGCCCAACGCGCGCACCAGTTCCAGGCCGGTGCCATCGGGCAAGCGCATGTCGGTCAGCACCAGCGCGTATTCGGTATGCGCCAAAAAAGCGTGCGCTTGTGTCAAGGTAGCCGCGCTATCGACTTCGAGTCCCATCCTCAGCAACGTCATTTCCAGCAACTCGCGCAGATCGGCTTCGTCATCGACGACAAGAATTCGGGGAGCAACCATGATGCGGCCCTTCAGTTGATCAGGTGACGGGGGCATCAGGACGCACCCCGAATGTGACGACAAACCTGCCGTTGCTCACATCGTCGGCGCCATCGCCGCGGTATTCGTAATCGAGCATCGCGCCATTATTGAGGCACAGTTCGCGCGCCAGGTACAGCCCCAGTCCGGCACCCTTGTTCGATGTCGTGTAAAACGGCTCGAACAAATTCCTGAGCACATCAAACGCGATCGCGGGGCCGTCGTCTTGCACATGCAATTCGCTGCGCAACGCGCCGTCGGTAAACACGGACAGACGAATGCTGCCGGGCGCCCCGCTGGCATAGCGCAACGCATTGCTGAGCAAATTGAGCACGATTTCACGCAGATGCAAGTCATCGAAATACACCAGGACGACGCTGCTTTGTTCCACCCGGATAATATCGTCAGCCAGTGCGTGGGTTTGTTCGAATTCAGCCTTCAACTCGGTCAAAAAAGGGCCGATGCTCACAGGCTCGTTATGCACATGCACCTTGCGCGAGAGTTGCAAAATATCTTCCACCATCCGGTTGACCCGGTCGACATTGTCGCCGACGATTTTCAGCAACCGCACTTGGATCGGGCCGTGCAAATCCTCGGCCAGCAGCGCCGTCGCGTGGCCGATCGCGGCAAGCGGATTGCGCACTTCATGCGCGATGCTGGCCGTCAGCCGCCCCATCGCCGCCAGCTTCAATTGTTGCGCCTGATTTTCAATCGCCGTCACATCCTGCAAAAAAATGACGCTGCGCTGCGCTTCCAAGTCGCCCGTATCGACTGCGGCAAAGCGCAATTTCAGCTGCACAGCATGCTCACGCCGGGCGGTCCGCCCATCGCCCCCCTCCTTCGCTCGGAAGTCAGGTAAGGCTTGACGGTGACGAACACAACGCTAGCATCATTGCTGCCCGGGCTTGCGGAAATGGCGCAACTTGCAAGCCAGTTGGCATAAGCGCGGGCGACGCTTTGCAATGCCGGCGCGTCCGACAACTTGATACCACGCCCGATGCCGGCAAGCCAGTCGGAATAGACGCGCTCCGGGTGCAAGGCCATCGAATCGGGCGGTCTGATGCCCGGTTCAATGGCCAGACCCAGCATCTGCGCCGCCGCCGGATTGACCGTCAGCACCTGTCCGTCGCGGCCGACGACGACGATGCCGTCATCGATATCGGCAATTACCAGTAGATTGATCGCTTGCAAGATGTCGAGCGAAAAACCGCGCTGAACCGCCAGCTCTTCCTGTCCGATCAAACGCGATGCCAGCCGGTTTACCAGCAGCACCACAGCGAACATCGCGGCGCCGTACATGCCGGCCTGCATCACCGCCAGCTCGTTGCCCTGCATCGCAATCTGGTAAGCACTTTCAGCCAGCAAAAACAGCGTGACCAGCGCCGTGCACAACAGCGCCATCGACAATGGCGCCAGAATCGCAGCCCCGGCCAGTGGAAACAGATACAAAATGGCGAGGCCACTGCGCCCGCCCCCCGCGCTCAGATACAACAGCGAAATGACGGCGATGTCGAATCCGATCTGGGTCATCAATTGCAACAGGAAGCGGCGCGGCATATAAATAGCCAGCAGCGCAAACATCGTGGCAAGCATCAGATAGCAGGTGAAGACCTTGTCCGGGATGAAACTGCCGACATCGGGCCAGTTCTTGCCATCCAGACTCAGGTAAACCAGCAGCACCAGCACGATCACGATGCGCGTAACGTTCAGCGTTTGCAGCGAGCGCCAGAAATTCGCCTGCGACTGCGCAGACAGACCTTGCCGGTGGATTGACATCCAGGCCGGCACGATTCAGCGTACCGGCACGTGCGCCGGGCTGCAATAATCGAGGCCGTTGGCCTTCACTGTTTCCGATGCCGGGTAATACAAGCCACACTTGGCGCAGCACAGCATCGCTTCGGCGGCGGGCAAATCCTTGGTAGGTTGCCGCGGTTGCGGTGGCGGCGTGCGCATCGCACGCCATTTGCTGCGCACCGCCATCAGCACCAGGAACGCCAGTGCCAGCCAGAACAGGATGCGGCTCATGTGAGTGCCTTGTGCAGGACCACTTCGAGAACGAAGCGGCTGCCGACATAAGCGAGCAGCAAGGTCGCAAAGCCGGCCAGCGTGAAGGTCAGGGCCGTCTTGCCGCGCCAGCCGCGCCAATACCGTCCGGCCAGCAGCGCAGCGAACAGCATCCACGACAGCAACGTGAACACCGACTTGTGATCCCAGCGCAGCGCCTGGCCGAACAATTGTTCAGAAAACACGATGCCCGACAGCACCGTCAGGCTCAGCAACACGAAGCCGAAACCGATCAGCCGGAACAACAGCTTTTCCATCGTCAGCAATGCCGGCAACTGGTCCAGCGCAGTGTCCAGAAAACTGCTGCCCTCGCCTTGCGTATGCAGGCGTGACTCTTGCAGCGCCATCAGCACCGCATGAAAGGCGGCGATCGTCAGCGTGCTGTAGGCCAGAATGGCGATCGCGATATGCCAGCCGAACATCGTCGACTTGCCATCAAGCAATATCAAACTGCCGGGAAACACGGCCGGCAGCATCGCAGCGAGCGCGGCACACGGCATCACCATGCGGCGCAGGCCATCGAGTCCGACGCTGCGATTTTCAATCCAGTAGGCAGCTACCGAAACCCACAGCGCGGCAGAGAGCATGACGGCGAAACCGATGCGCAAGCTACCTGGCGTCATGACGTCCAGCCACAGCGTAGCGCCATGCATCAGCCAGGCCAGCGGCGTGACGATGGCGATGGCCGTGCGCTGGCGCGCGGGAAGGAAGCCACAAATGGCGTACAGCAATGCGGCAACAATAAAAAAGGTGGTTTGCATGGCGTCAGTTTATACCATAGGCAGCATGGACTGGTGTGGCGCGACGGGTCTTTCCGTTGCGCCTCGGTTTTGTTGCCAATCGCAGCATCGGAAGATGTGGTAGCGGCTTGCTGCCACCGCTTGCCAGCAGAGCGCGACGACAGCGCCGGGCACGGCACGGCGATGGGGTAAAATGAAGCCATCGTCCGGCCATGTGTCGGCCCCACCCCGGCTTCACCCCTATTCCAGGTTCATCATGCTAGATAATCTCACCCAGCGCCTCGCCAAAGTCGTCAAAACCATGCGCGGCGAGGCGCGCTTGACCGAAACCAATACCGCAGAAATGCTGCGCGAAGTGCGTCTGGCGCTGTTAGAGGCCGACGTCGCGCTTCCCGCCGTGCGCGAATTTATCGCCAAGGTCAAGCAAAAATCGTTGGGCGAAGATGTGATCGCCTCGCTGACGCCGGGCCAGGCCCTGGTCGGCGTCGTGCAGCGCGAACTCGCTGCGCTCATGGGTGCCGACCTCGGCCTGGAGGCGTCGCAACTGAGCTTTGCCAGCCAGCCGCCGGCGATCATCCTGATGGCCGGCTTGCAAGGCGTCGGCAAGACAACCACCGTCGGCAAGCTCGCCAAATACTTGCAGGAAGAAAAGAAAAAGAAGGTGTTGACGGTTTCGGCCGACGTCTATCGCCCGGCCGCGATCGCCCAGTTGCAAGCAGTGACTGCGCAAGTAGGTGCCGACTTCTTCCCCAGCGCGTCGACCGACAAGCCGGTCGACATCGCGCTCGCCGCGCTCGACTGGGCCAAGAAACATTACCACGATGTACTGATCATCGACACCGCCGGCCGTCTCGGCATCGACGAAGAAATGATGCGCGAGATCGCTGCCGTGCACGCGGCCGTGCGCCCGATCGAAACGCTGTTCGTCGTCGACGCGATGCTGGGCCAGGATGCGATCAATACGGCCAAGGCATTCAGCGATGCATTACCGCTGACCGGCATCGTGCTGACCAAGCTCGACGGCGATGCACGCGGCGGCGCCGCGCTGTCGGTGCGCCACATCACAGGTAAGCCGATCAAGTTCGCCGGCGTGTCCGAAAAACTGGACGGACTGGAAGCATTCGATCCGGTCCGGATGGCGAACCGCATCCTGGGCATGGGCGATATCCTGGCTCTGGTCGAGGAAGCGCGCAAAGGCGTCGACGTCAAGGCGGCGGCTGTCCTGGCGCAGAAAATCAAGGTCGGCGGCAGATTCGACCTGAGCGACTTCAAATCTCAGCTCGGTCAAATGAAAAAGATGGGCGGCATGGCCAGCATGGTCGAAAAATTACCGGCCCAGTTTCAGCAAGCGGCCAGCGGCGGCAACATGGGCCAGGCCGACAAACAGGTGCGGCGCATGGTCGGCATCATCGATTCGATGACGCCGCAAGAACGGGCCAAACCGGAACTGATCAAGGCGACCCGCAAGCGCCGCATCGCGGCCGGCGCCGGAGTCCAGGTGCAAGAAGTGAACCGGATGCTGACGCAGTTCGACCAAATGCAAACGATGATGAAAAAACTCAAGGGCGGCGGCATGATGAAAATGATGCGCGGCATGAAGGGCATGCTGCCGGGAATGTAACAGCCCGCTGCGCAGAAAACGCAGTCCCTCCCGGGCGTACAGCCCCATCAGCGACGGCGCAATCGCCTGAGCGTCGTTGCAACCTTGTGTTTACCGCTGGTTTGGGGCAAAAACGTGAAAAACACTTGCATCCCCGGGTAAAGCACACCAATATTAGCGGTGCGATAAATTTCGCCATTACCCATGTGTTTGTTAAGGAGGCTAGAAGATGGCAACAGCCAAAAAAACCCCAGTAGAAGCAGTTCCAGCCAAGAAAGTGGCCGCAGAAAAACCAGCGGCAACGGTCAAGAAAGCAGTCCCGGCCAAGGACGGCGCAGAAAAAGCACCACGCAAGCCAAACGCAGCATTCATGAAGCCGATGACGCCATCCGCAGTACTGGCAGAAGTCGTCGGTGCAGCACCGTTGCCACGTACCGAAGTAACCAAAAAAGTGTGGGAATACATCAAGAAACTGGATCTGCAAGATCCTGCGAATCGCCGCATGATCAACGCCGACGACAAGCTGAAGGCTGTCTTTGGTGGCAAGGCGCAAGTATCGATGTTTGAAATGACGAAGCTCATTTCCGATCATCTGAAATAATCGCGGCGGGCTGCAGCAGCCTGCCGACATGGCCCCCCTCGCGAGCGCGAGCGGGGGTTTTTTTTGGACATTTTTTCTATCTGACCGGGGTAACAGCAGCCCTTAAAGAGGTGCCGGGTATTTCCACAGATTCCAGGCCGACAGCACCGCGTTCGGATAGTCCGGCTTGCCGCGGCTGCCGTTGTAACGACCCAGCGCCAAAAACAGATTGCCTTTTTCCATGTCCAGATACATGCGCAAAATCGCGCAACCGTAGCGCAGATTGGTTTGCATGTGGAACAGCTTGCTACGATCATGGTCACCGATGACGCCAGTCCAGAACGGCATCACCTGCATGTAGCCGCGCGCACCCGCGATCGACACGGCGTACTTGCGGTACGCCGATTCGACCTGGATCAGGCCCAGCACCAGCGCCGGGTCGAGCCCCGCGCGGCGCGCTTCATACCAGGTGGTTTCGAGGAATTCGGTGCGCAACCGGGCCTCGGGCAGCTTGCGCTTGAGCCGCTGCGACATCTGGGTCAGCCATCCCTCGTAGTTCAGGCGCTCGCTGCGGTTGTCGAATGTCGGCTGTGGCACCCGGACATCGTTGACCGCATGCGACAACGCCAACAACACCGAGTCGGCTATTGCTTCCTCTCGCTGGTTACCGGCCTGCGCCAGCGGGCACAGAACCAGCGCCAGCGCATAGCCGGCCGCCGTCAGCCAAGCGCGGCATCGTGTCACGATAGCATTTTGGCCTGAATGAAAGCCACCATCTCGGCCAGCGGAACCGCCGTCGCCTCGGCGTCGCGCCGGCCCTGGTATTCCAGATTGCCATCCTTCAAGCCGCGCTCGCCGACCACGATCCGGTGCGGCACGCCGATCAATTCCCAGTCGGCGAACATGGCCCCCGGGCGCAAGCCGCGGTCATCGACGATGACATCGATGCCCGCCGCCTGCATGGCCAGATACAGCGCGTCGGTTTCTTGCTTGACCAGTTCGCTGCGATCGTAATTCATCGGGCACAGCACCAACTCGAAAGGCGCGATCGCGGTCGGCCAGATGATGCCCTTGTCGTCAAAATTCTGTTCGATCGCGGCGCCCAGGATGCGCGTGATGCCGATGCCGTAACATCCCATCTGCAATGGCGCCGGTTTGCCGTTTTCATCCAGGAAAGTGGCCTTCATGCTGGTCGAATAAGAACTCCCGAGCTGGAACACGTGGCCCACTTCGATGCCGCGTTCAATCGCCAGCACGCCCTTGCCATCGGGCGACGGATCGCCTTCGACGACATTGCGCAAGTCAACCACGAGTGCCGGTTCAGGCAAGTCGCGGCCCCAGTTCACGCCCGTGTAATGAAAACCGGCGTCATTGGCGCCGCATACGAAGTCGGCCATGTTGGCGACCGTACGGTCGGCCACCACGCTGACCGCTTGCCGGGCCCCGATCGGACCGAGGTAACCGGGCACGCTGCCGTAGCAATCGAGGATTTCGGCTTCGGTAGCAAAGCGATGGCCAGCCAGGGCGGCAATCTTGCCAAGCTTGACTTCGTTCATGTCATGGTCGCCGCGCAGCAACAGTACCCAGTTTTCCTTGACCGACTGGCCCTTGACTTCCTTTTCGACCGTCAGCGCGATGGTCTTCACGGTTTGCGCCAACGGCACACCAAGCAAGATGGCGACGGTTTCGCATTTGACCGTGTCCGGCGTGGCCGTCTTTTGCATGTCTGCGCTCGCCGCCGGGCGCACCGAAGCGAGCGGCAACGCTTCGGCTGCCTCCATGTTGGCTGCGTAATCCGAATCAGGGCAGTAGACGATCGCATCTTCGCCGGTACTGGCGATGACGTGAAATTCGTGCGAACCGGTGCCGCCGATGGCGCCATTGTCAGCCGCCACAGCGCGGAACTTCAAGCCGAAGCGGTTGAAGATACGCGTGTAGGCATCGAACATGATCTGATACGACGCCTGCATGCCGGCCAGGTCGCGGTCGAACGAATAGGCATCCTTCATCGTGAATTCGCGGCCGCGCATCAAACCGAAGCGGGGCCGGCGTTCGTCACGGAACTTGGTCTGGATATGGTAAAAATTGAGCGGCAACTGACGGTAAGACTTGATTTCGGTGCGCACCACGTCGGTGATCACTTCTTCCGATGTCGGCTGGATCGCGTATTCGCGGCCGTGGCGGTCATGTACCCGCATCAATTCGGGACCCATCGTGTCCCAGCGGCCAGTCTCTTGCCATAATTCGGCCGGCTGCACCAGCGGCATCAGCAGTTCGATCGCGGCGGCATCATTCATTTCCTCACGCACGATCGCTTCGACCTTGCGGATCACGCGCAACCCCATGGGCATGTATGTATAGATACCGGAACCGAGGCGCTTGATCAGGCCGGCCCGCATCATCAATTGATGGCTGACAACTTCAGCATCAGATGGCGCTTCTTTGAGTGTTGAAATAAAAAATCGGGAGGCGCGCATAACGGTGAATTCTTTTTAAAAAGAGAGGGTTATAATCAGTCTAATTTTAAAGGATTCGCGAGCCGATGCGATCATACTTTATGCGAATGCCTGCAATTGGTGGTGTTATGGCGCTTTTCGTACCCCGAAAAAGTGCCAAAACATGAAATTACAGGCAAAAATGTAAAGAGATCGCACTGCCGCAGAAAGTATGAGGTGCAACATGCTCGACCGTGAAGGGTTTCGGCCCAACGTCGGCATCATCCTGCTAAACGCCCAGAACGAGGTGTGGTGGGGCAAGCGGGTGCGTGAGCACTCATGGCAGTTTCCACAAGGTGGCATCAAGTATGGGGAGACGCCGGAGCAAGCGATGTTCCGGGAACTGGAAGAGGAAGTCGGATTACGGCAGGAGCACGTGAAGATTGTCGGACGTACGCGCGACTGGTTGCGCTACGAGGTGCCCGATCACTTCATCAAGCGCGAAATTCGCGGCCATTATCGCGGCCAGAAGCAGATTTGGTTCCTGCTGCGCCTTTGTGCGCGTGACAACGATGTCAATCTGCGCCTGACGGACCATCCGGAATTTGACGCATGGCGCTGGCATGAATACTGGGTGCCGCTCAATGTCGTCATCGAATTCAAGCGCGATGTCTATCAGCGCGCGTTGCAGGAATTGTCGCGCTTCCTGACATGGCCCAGCCATGGCAGCACGCAGCAACGCCCTGTCGCGCGCTACCTGCGCCAGCCGCATCCACCGCGGGTGCGCGAAGATGCATCCGGCGAGGAAGATTTGGCAGTCACGCCACCGCTGCCGAAAAAGAAGTAACACGCGGCGGGACCGGCGCGGGACAACCCGGCGCCCTTCCCGCTCCTCCCGCTCCTCCCGCTCTTCCAGCCTGGTTGCAGCACGCCGCGTTTCGCCTCAGCGGCGCCAGCAACACGGTGCGCGCCACGACGTTACAATGGCAGCTTGCGATCCCATCCGATCAAGATAATCACTCACTCTTTCACGCCAGGCAACGATGTTCA
>JBLHNV010000094.1:0-9178 GCA_047623125.1 Janthinobacterium sp.
TGGTAAAAAAGAATGGCGAGGCTGGCTATTTGCAGCGGCCAGTAGCCGAACGGGGCGAAAGCGAGGATCGCGGTGGCGCCAGCCAATGCCGCGATCAGCATCCGCACGCCGGTACTGCGCGATTGCCTGTCAGCGCTGGCATCCATGCCGTTGGCCGCGCTGTCGACTTTTGTGGCGGCGCCCGATACGCTTGCTGCGCGCATGCTAGGCGTTAATGTTGCCTGTGTTGCCTGTGGCGGGCAGTTTTTCGACCAGCAGCACATGCACCTGGCGCGCATCGGCGCGCAGCACTTCGAAGCGCAGGTTGCCGATGTCAAACAGGTCGCCCTTGTGCGGCATGCGGCCCAGATGATTGGCGACCAGGCCGCCTATCGTATCGACGTCTTCATCTGAAAGAAGGGTGTCAAGTTCGTCGTTGAACTGCTCGATCTCGGTCAGCGCCTTGACGCGCCAGCGTGGTCCGAACTGACCTTCCTTGATTGACAGGATGTTGTCTTCTTCCTCGTCGAAATCGTATTCATCCTCGATGTCGCCGACGATTTGCTCCAGCACGTCCTCGATCGTGATCAAGCCTGCGACGCCGCTGTATTCATCGACGACGATGGCCATGTGGTTGTGATTGGCGCGGAAGTCGCGCAGCAACACATTGAGGCGTTTTGATTCGGGGATGAAGATGGCCGTGCGCAGCATGGCGCGTACGTCGAACGATTCTTCGGCATAGTAGCGCAGCAGGTCTTTTGCCAGCAAGATGCCGACCACCTTGTCGCGCTCACCTTCGATGGCGGGAAAACGCGAGTGTGCCGTTTCCAGCACCGACGGCATCCACTCCTCGATCGGCTTGCTGATGTCGATGACGTCCATCTGGGAGCGCGGCACCATGATGTCGCGTGCGCACAAGTCGGAGACCTGAAACACGCCTTCGATCATCGACAATGCGTCGGCATCGATCAGGTGGCGTTCGTGGGCATCGTGCAAGACCTCGAGCAATTCAGCGCGGTTCTCGGGTTCGGGGGAAATGAGTGCGGTCAGGCGTTCAAACAGTGACCGGTGCGGCTTGGTGTCAGCTTTGACACCATTAGGTAGCTCTTGCATAAGGGGGCGTGAGCCATTGTTGCGATACACACAGGATACACGAAAAGATTTGCCGGCTGCTCTTTTTGCACGAAGATGCTCTTTTTTTACGCTGCGCCGGCTGGCAGTTCAGGCCTGGTCCGGGCTCAGGTACGGGTCGTCGAACCCCAGTTTGGCCAGGATGTCGGTTTCCAGCGCTTCCATTTCGGTTGCTTCGGCATCGATGTCGTGGTCATAGCCCTGCGCGTGCAGCACGCCATGCACGATCAGGTGCGCTGCGTGCGCTTCGACGGTTTTTTTCTGTTCCAGCGCTTCGCGCTCGAGTACGTCGGTGCACAACACGATGTCGGCTTGGGTGGGCGCGTCGTCGGCCATTTGTTCGCCGTCGCTGTAGGCAAACGTCAGCACGTTGGTCGCGTAATCCTTGTGGCGATAATCGCGGTTCAGCACGCGGCCTTCTTCGGCATCGACGAAGCGCACCGTCAGTTCGGCCGGTGCCAGCAGCGCGGCCTGAACCCAGCGCCGCACTTTGGCGCGCGTGATGCTGTCTTGCAGGCGCGCATCGGGATACTGGACCGACAGCGAAAGTTTATTTTTTACGGACATTTTTGGCGCCGGCAGGTTTCAGGAAGGAGGCTAGCTCATTGGTCATGGAAGGCGCCACCGATTGTGCATTTTCATAGGCGTCGACGATGCGCGCCACCAGCGGATGGCGCACCACGTCGGCGCTGGTGAATTGCGTGAAGGCGATGCCGCGCACGTCTTTCAGCACGTGCACCGCATCGATCAAGCCGCTCTTCTGGCTTTTTTGCAGATCGACTTGCGTGACGTCGCCGGTGACGACGGCCTTGCTGCCAAAGCCGATCCGGGTCAGGAACATCTTCATCTGTTCGACCGTGGTGTTCTGGGCTTCATCGAGGATCACGAATGCATGGTTCAGCGTGCGCCCGCGCATGTAGGCGAGCGGAGCGATTTCGATGATTTGCTTTTCGAACAGTTTCTGCGTCCGATCGAAGCCGAGCAAGTCGTACAGCGCATCATACAAGGGACGCAGGTAAGGATCGACTTTTTGCGTCAGGTCGCCGGGCAGAAAACCGAGGCGCTCGCCCGCTTCGACCGCGGGTCGGGTCAAGATGATGCGCTTGACGGCGTCGCGCTCGAGCGCATCGACCGCGCAAGCGACCGCGAGGTAGGTCTTGCCGGTGCCTGCCGGGCCGACACCGAAGCTGATGTCGTGCTCCAGTATGTCGCGCAGGTACGCAATCTGGTGTGGTGTGCGCCCGCGCAAGTCGGAGCGCCGCGTCTTCAGCACCGGGCTGCTGATGTCCGGTTCGACGAATGGCGTCGCGGCCTGGTGCTCGGATTTCGATGACAAGTTGGCGCGCTGTTCGACCAGCGCCAGTTGCACTTCTTCGAGCGCAATCACCTTGTGCGCTACCGCGTAAAACTGGTCGAGTAGCGCCACCGCGCGCGCCGCATTGGTGCCACCGACGATGAACTTTTCGCCGCGGCGAAAGATCGTCACGTCGAGCGCGGCCGAAATCTGGCGCAGATTTTCATCGAGCGGGCCGCACAAGTGGGCCAGACGGGTATTGTCCAGCGGTTCGGGGGTAAAGTAGTGCGGCTGGATCGGGGCTTTGGTTTTCAACTGGCTCTTTGCTGGTCTTGGGCGCTGGCAACGAGGTCGCCGCGCAAGGTGTAGGAAAAACTTTCGGTGATGCGCACGTCGACCAATTGGCCGATCAGGGTCGATGAATCCGGGCCACCGTCGAAATTGACGACGCGGTTGTTTTCGGTGCGGCCTTGCAATTCAAGCGTATCTTTTTTGGACGCGCCCTCGACCAGAATCCGCTGTACGCTGCCGACCATGGCCAGGCTGTATTTCTTGGTGTTGGCATCGATCGCCGCCTGCAGCAATTGCAGCCGTGCCAGTTTGGTTGCATAGGGCGTGTCGTCTTCCAGGCTGGCGGCCGGTGTCCCGGGGCGCTTGCTGAAGATGAAGCTGTAACTGTTGTCGAAACCGACATCGGCGATCAGCTTCATCATTGCATCGAAATCCTGCTGCGTCTCGCCAGGAAAGCCGACGATGAAGTCGGACGAAATTGCGATGTTCGGGCGCACCGCGCGGATGCGGCGAATGATCGATTTGTATTCCAGCGCAGTGTAGCCGCGCTTCATGGCACCGAGGATCTTGTCCGCCCCATGCTGGGCCGGCAAATACAGATGATCGACCAGTTTCGGAATTTTTGCATAGGCGTCGATCAGCCGCTGCGTGAATTCCTTCGGATGGCTGGTGACGAAGCGGATGCGTTCGATACCCGGTATTTCAGCCACGTATTCGAGCAGCAGCGCAAAGTCGGCCACCTCGCCATCGCCGCTCATGACGCCGCGAAATGCATTCACGTTCTGGCCCAGCAGCGTGACTTCCTTGACCCCTTGCGCGGCGAGTCCGGCCACTTCGGTCAGCACGTCGTCGAAGCGGCGCGACACTTCCTCGCCGCGCGTGTAAGGCACCACGCAGTAGCTGCAATACTTGCTGCAGCCTTCCATGATCGACACAAAAGCCGATGCACCATCGACCTTGGCCGGCGGCAAATGGTCGAATTTTTCGATCTCGGGAAAGCTGATGTCCACTTGCGGCTGGCCGCTCATGCGCCGGGCGCTGATCAATTGCGGCAAGCGGTGCAGCGTTTGCGGCCCGAACACCATGTCGACATACGGCGCCCGTTTGACGATCGCATCGCCTTCTTGCGACGCGACGCAACCGCCGACACCGATCAACAGATCGGGTTTCAGCAGTTTCAATTCGCGCAGCCGGCCCAGGTCCGAAAACACTTTTTCCTGCGCTTTTTCGCGCACGGAGCACGTGTTGAGCAAGATGACGTCGGCATCTTCGGCGTTGTCGGTGCGGACCATGGCCGAGGATGCTCCGAGTACGTCAGCCATTTTGTCCGAGTCGTACTCGTTCATTTGACAGCCGAAGGTTTTGATGAATACTTTTTTCTGCATGGGGTCGGGTTCAAGTTTGATGCGGTTGTGGCGATGGGTGCCGGCGTGGATTGCGCATTGCGCGCATCGTTGCGCGCGCAGCGGGAGATTCCTGATCCGTCCTGGCGCGCCAGGTTGCCAGACCCCAGTTTAACGTAAATCCGCGCTGTCGGCCCGTTCTGGCCACATGCGCCTGGCGTGTGTCGTGCAGCGCAGGCCTGTTTTCCGGCAGCATTGTTGTTATCTCTTATTAACGGTTTCGTTGATGTCAAACAACGATCCGTTTGTGGCGTACGTAGTAGTGCTCATCTTCAGAGGGGTAGATTGTTGCTTGAAGTGAAATGTTATTAAATGATCTATGATTTATCTGTGTGTATTGAATATGTTTACTTATGAAAATATATGGTATTTCATGAAAGTAAGTTCGTGCCCTGTGAAAAGACCGAAGCTTGACATGGTCAATGTGAACTTATTTCAAAATACTAAGTCTTTCTTAAGTTCGGATCGGCATCATTTAACCCTTACTATACGAGGAAATTATGGCACACCATTCTCTTGCTTCTCAAGAAAGCTATAACCCGAATCATCTGCTCGATATTTTGCTGGGCAAGATGCAGCTCAAAAACGATGCTGCTCTTTCGCGTTTGCTTGAAGTCGCGCCGCCGGTGATCAGCAAGATTCGCCATCACAGATTGCCAGTAGGCGCATCGCTGTTGATTCGGATGCATGAAGTGACCGGCATGAGCATCCGTGATTTGCGCGACCTGATGGGGGATCGCCGCACCAAGTACCGTTTGTCCGATGCGCAGGGCAGGCCAAAATCCGAGGAGCACAATGGCGGCAATGAATCCAACTACGCACATTGACCTGAGGGGAACCGCCAAACCTTGCGCCGGAACCGATGCGTTCCGGCTAGTGCTGCAACGGCTAGCCCAGTAGCGGCTGGTCCGGCAGCGGCGGACCAGAATCGGTCTATGCTGCTTGGCCCCGGTCAGACAGCATCAAGGCAGTACCGTCGTCACGATTTCTTCGTAATCGAGTTCGGTTTCCCGGAAGGCTTGTAAAAAAGCGTGCCCGTCAGTGCCGCCACCTTCACGCCAGCGGCGAAACGGGCGACACCGGATCATCCGATACTTGCGCCAGGTTCAGCGCGTGCGCTATGGCACGACAACATCAGCGACGCCCGCCAGAGCGCTCGGTTCCGGGTACATCCGGATCGTGGTGGCCCGCAATGGCCCGCTGCGGCGTATCAAAAAATGTCAGCGCCCGGCCAGCGCCAGTCCAGCCTCGGCGTGATCGACTTCCAGCACTGTCCGTTCTGTTTCCGACATGACCAGCATATCCGGCATATCCGGTATATCCGGCATATCCGGTATATCCGGCATATCCTTCACTCCGGTTTTGCCGCTTGTCGGATTGCCATAGCGCGGACCGGGCTTTGCCGCCGATGGCCCGGTCTGGATTCGATTGTTTTGCAATGGTACCGTGGGCGATGTCTGAGGCGGTCATGTCAGCGGATGTGAACACGCTGATGGCAACGATCAGATTTTTTCATGGCCTGTGTTAGTGTTAGGCAGTCGTGCCAAAGATTGGCGCAGGCATCGCTCCCGGTTGATACACACTTGTGGCGTCGTCTTCGTCGTCTTCGTCGACGTCATTGCTGCTGCAGCGCCAGCAGGTTGGCCCTGCGCGGGAGCGGAAAAAAGCCCAGTGCCTGCAGTGATCGGGCTTGGCCGCTGCCACAAGGATTCGCGATGCAGCGCAGCATGGAAAGTGCCCAATCTTAATTTTTGGTTTGTGGCATACATCGAGTATTATTGAAGTTGACGCTGAAATTGGCGCCTATCCGTGCACTTATATTAATTATTGGAGATCACCATGCAATGGAATAAACCGGAATACACAGACTTGCGTTTTGGCTTTGAAATCACGATGTACATTGCCAATCGTTAATTCGTCCCCGCACGATTGTCACCATGCGGCGATTGTTCAGATCAATCGCCGCATTCAATTACTACCAAATTCAAATCAATGAAAATCATCGTACTCGGCTCGGCAGCAGGTGGCGGCTTTCCGCAATGGAATTGTAATTGCCACAATTGCGATGGTCTGCGCAATGGCACAATTTCAGCAAAGGCGCGCACGCAATCGTCGATCGCGATTTCCGCCAACGGCACGGACTGGGCCTTGATCAATGCGTCCCCGGATATTTTGTCGCAAATCCGCGCTACGCCGGCACTACAGCCGGCGCGCGGCAAACGCGATTCCGGTATTTCCGCCGTGGTGCTGATGGATGCACAGATCGACCATGTGACCGGGTTACTGATGTTGCGTGAAGGAAAGAAATCGATCCCGTTGCATTGCACCGCATCAGTGTGGGACGACTTGTCCACCGGATTGCCGCTGGTCCATGTGCTATCGCATTATTGCGGCGTGCAATGGCACCCGCTGGCCGTCGACGAGCATAACGCCAAGCCATTCGAACTGCCTGGTCTTGAAGGGATACGCTTCACGCCGCTGCCTTTGATCAGCAAAGCGCCACCTTACTCGCCGCATCGCGACCGGCCTCAGCAGGGGGATAATATCGGTTTGCTGGTTGAAGACACGACGACCGGCAAGAAACTGTTCTATGCGCCAGGTCTGGGCGAAATCGACCCGTTGATCGAGCAAACGATGCGCACCGCAGATTGCCTGCTGGTCGACGGTTCGTTCTGGACTGCTGACGAAATGATTACGCTCGGATTTTCCGGCAAGCTTGCAGCCGACATGGGACATTTGCACCAGTCGGGCCCTGGCGGCATGATCGAGGTGCTCGACGCCATGCCAGCAGAGCGCAAGATATTGATTCACATTAATAATACCAATCCCATCCTCGACGAAGATTCCGAGCAGCATGCGACGTTGTTGCAGCACGGCATAGAACTCGCGTTTGATGGCATGGAAATCACGCTATGAACAAAACGACACGGCATGACATTGGCATGCAGCCGCGCTGGGACAAGAACACGTTCCAGAACGCGTTGTTTGCCAAGGGCAGCGGCTACCATATCCATCATCCTTTCAATATCAGCATGCAGCAAGGGAAGCTGAGTCCGGACCAGATCCGCGGCTGGGTTGCCAATCGTTTTTATTACCAGATCATGATTCCGCAAAAAGATGGGGCGATCCTGTCCAATTGCCCCGACCGCGAGACGCGGCGGAAATGGGTATTGCGCATCCTCGACCATGACGGCTGGGATGGCAACGAAGGCGGCATGGAAGCATGGACCCGTCTCGGCCAGGCGGTTGGCATTTCGCGCGATGAACTCTGGTCGCTGCAGCACGTGGTCCCGGGCGTACGCTTCGCCGTTGACGCGTATGTCAATTTTGCCCGTACGGCGCCGTGGCAAGAAGGCATTTGCTCGTCGCTGACGGAGATGTTTGCACCGAAAATTCACAAGGACCGCCTGGCGAGCTGGCCCGTCAATTACCCATGGATAGAAGCGGAAGGCTTGCAGTATTTCCGCAGCAGGATTTCGCTGGCCGAACGCGATGTCGAACATGGTTTGCAAGTGACGCTAGCCCACTTCGTCACCCGCGCGCAACAGGAGCGGGCGTTGGAAATATTGCAGTTCAAGCTGGATGTACTATGGGCGATGATGGATGCGATTGCGCATGCCTATCCAATGGCCAGCCCGGCCCAGCCGAACAGTAGCGAGACAAACGATGTTTGAATTGACTGACACCCCGAAACTGTCCAGATTATTCCGGATGCAGTGGGAAGAAGCGCAAAATGCCTATGTATTGCTGTATCCGGAAGGCATGGTCAAATTAAACCAGAGCGCGTCCGAAATCCTGAAACGCTGCGACGGCAACAGCGATGTTGCGGCCATCGTTGCGCAACTCGAAATAGCGTTTGCCCAAACCGAATTACAAGATCAAGTGCAATCCTTCCTGAGCGATGCGAGCGAGCGAGGCTGGCTTGTCTGAGTCCAAACTGATTGAATCCCCACTGGTTGAAGCCCCACTTGCCGGTCCTGTCAATGCGAGCGCTGCCGAGGCTGGTCCGGCAACGGCTGCGATCACGCCGCCGCTGTGGCTGCTGGCCGAACTGACCTATCGTTGCCCCTTGCATTGCGTGTTTTGCTACAACCCGGTCAACTATGCCGAGAACCGCAATGAATTGTCGACGGCCCAGTGGGTGGACGTGATGCGTCAGGCACGCAAACTCGGCGCCGCGCAACTGGGTTTTTCCGGCGGCGAACCGCTGCTGCGCGACGATCTGGTCGAACTGATCGCCGAAGGGCGCCGGCTTGGCTATTACACGAATCTGATCACGTCCGGCGTCGGCTTGACTGAACCGCGCATCGCCCAGATGAAAGAAGCCGGGCTTGATCATATTCAACTGTCGTTCCAGGATTCGACCAAGGAAATGAACGACTTCCTGACCAGCACCAAGACGTTCGACCTGAAGTCGCGCGTCGCCAAGCTGATCAAGCAATACGACTATCCGATGGTTCTCAACGTGGTGCTGCATCGCTACAACCTCGACCATGTTGACCGCATCATCGACATGGCGCTGGAGATGGGCGTCGAATACCTGGAGCTGGCCAACACGCAGTATTACGGCTGGGGACTGCTGAATCGCGCGCAACTGCTGCCGACCCGCGAGCAATTGGTCCGCGCCGAAGCGGTCGTCAATGCATACCGCGCAAAAATCGGCAACAAGGTCCGCATTCTGTTCGTTGTGCCAGATTATTTCGAAGAGCGGCCGAAGGCGTGCATGAATGGCTGGGGTTCGGTATTTCTGGCCGTCGGCGCCGATGGTACGGCGCTGCCTTGTCATGCGGCAAAATCGATCCCGGGCATCGACTTCCCGAATGTGACCGAACACAGCGTCGAAGATATCTGGGTGCGCAGCGATGCCTTCAACAAGTTTCGCGGTGATGCGTGGATGAAGGAGCCGTGCAGCAGCTGCCCCGAAAAAAAGAAGGATTTCGGCGGCTGTCGTTGCCAGGCGCTGGCGCTGACCGGGGATGCGGCCAATGCCGATCCGGTGTGCTCGAAATCGCCGCATCACGGCGAAATGCAAAAAATTATCGTGCAATCTCATCTGATGCAGCAAGCGGCCAAGTCGGCG
>JBLHNV010000095.1:0-9140 GCA_047623125.1 Janthinobacterium sp.
CGGTGCCCGCAATCGAACAATGGATGCAGCAATCCTATAGTGACCACCTTGCATGACGACGCGATGACGGACCAAGCGATGAAAAACGACGCGATAAGCAATAACGACGCATGGCCAGACAATGCCGTGCGCAATGACGCAATGAACCATGCGGCAACCAGCAATGGCGTGTTGAGCAATGATTACCAGATCGCGATCTGCGGCGCCGGGCCGGTCGGCATGGTGCTCGCCGCCTTGCTGGCACAACGCGGTATTGCGCCCGGGCAGATCGCGCTGCTGGATGCGAAAACGCTGGCCCAGGCCAGCCTGGATCCGCGCTCGATCGCGCTCTCCTACGGCAGCCGCCAGATCCTCGAAGAAGTTGGCGCCTGGCCAATCGAAGCGACGCCGATACATCAGATCCACGTATCGCGCCGCGGCCACTTCGGGCGCAGCCTGATCGACCGCGCTGAACATGGGTTGGAGGCGCTCGGTTACGTGGCGCGCTACGGCGCTCTGGTGACCCGACTGGGTACCGTACTCCAACGCCTTGGCGTCGAGGCGCTGCGGCCAACGCGCGTACGCTCTTGCAGCGCAGAGCCTGACCGGATGGTGCTGAAACTCGATACAGGCGCCGATCAGCAGCGCACGCTGGAAGCGGCACTGGTCGTGCAGGCGGAAGGCGGTCTTTTCAACGACACATCGGGCATGCGCAGCGACGATGAAAAAAAGGCCCAAAAGAGCCGCTTGAAGGATTACCAGCAGAGCGCGCTCATCGCCGAAGTCAGGACCAGCGCGCCCGTCGCGCAGCGCGCTTTCGAGCGTTTCACCGATGAAGGTCCGCTGGCGCTGCTGCCGCAAGATGGCGGCTATGCGCTGGTCTGGTGCGTGCGCCCGGATACCGCGTCAGCCTTGCTGGCGCTCGGCGACACAGCGTTCCTGGCCGAGCTGGGGCGTGCTTTCGGCAACCGGCTGGGCCGCTTCACGCACGCCAGCGCACGTCTGGCGTATCCGCTCGGACTGCGCGTCGATGCGAACGACAGCGCGCGCATGGTCGCGATCGGCAATGGGGCGCAAACGCTGCACCCGGTCGCCGGCCAGGGCCTCAACCTGGGATTGCGCGACGCCACCGTGCTGGCGCGCGTGCTTTCACAAGGCGTGAACCCGGCGCAACTGACGCGCTATCGCGCACTGCGCCAGCAAGACCGCGCACTGACGGTGCGCATGACCGATACGCTGGCGCGCCTGTTCGCCGACACCGCGCCGACCCAGGCGCTGCTCGGCGCGGCGCTGGGCATAGTCGACATCGTGCCGCCGGCGCGCCATCTTCTGGCTGAACTGATGATGTTCGGACGCCGCTAGCGCAAGCGAAGCGGCGCATCGAATGCGCCGGCATTTCAATAGAAGCAGCGCCGGCGAGCGGGACATCGCAGCGCTCACGCTGCAAACACCAGGGCGCTCCTTGCGCGGCTGGGCGACTGGGCGACGAGCCATTGCCTGAAAAAGCCCATAAGGCAAGGATGGCGCTCATGACCGGCGCCGCGTCCCTCTGAGCGTCAACAATCTGGCGTCATACATTTGGCGTCATACCTCTGGCGTCACACATCAACAAAGCCCTGCTGCGTTCCATTGCAGCGCCATCAAACGGCCTTGATCGACCGTTTTTGGCTGGCGATCAGCCGACCGTCTTGACCGTATCGTCGATGACATTCTTGCGCCCCGCTCCCACCATCATCATTTTTTCCATACAAAATAATTCATTGTCGAGGCCGCCGTAAGCGCCATCGAGCGCTTGCTGACAACAACTGATAACGAGCGAGCGTGTGACGCGCTTGCATGACTTGATCCCATGGCATGTCGTGCCATGTCGCACCCTTTGCTGCCACTTGTTTCTTGACGGTTTCGGGCACTGCAGCAACCCGGGATGCGCCGGACCAGATCTCGGTCGGCATGCCGATGCCCACGATGCTTCCTATGGCGCGCATGACAAAAAAATGAAAAGAACAATAGCTTGCGCATTGTTCGACACCCGGAGAGACCGGTAATTGTCAAAAAAATTTGTTTAAATGAATAAATAAAATATATTAAATTAACAACTTTTTAACATTCGAATTGATGAATACCGCTTTGAATTTTCAGAAGATTATTAACGATCATTAATAGTTATTGATAAAAACTTTAACTATGACTAATTGTTTTTTGATACTACGATGCTCCTACAGTTTGAAAAAAACCGATAAATTTTTCGATGAAAAGTTAAAAAAAGGGAAATATCATGTCGAACATGATCAACAAAGCCAACCCAAGCGATATCCACCGTAATGCCTACAATGCGGCATTTTATGAACTAGGACTGCGGTGGCACTGGGACGACACCATCTACGAAAACCTGTTGTGCGAGGCCGATGAGCACCAGCGCTTGCGCGCCTATCTCGAAACACATCAACCGCACTTGCTGAGAGCCTATGACGCCGATTTTCTGATCGGCGCCATAGAAGCAACCAAAGCACGCTGCTACAACGTCATGACCGCAGAAGGTTGCCATAGCGGCGGTTACATCGACTGGGCAGAATTGCAGCAAGTTCAAATCGGATCCTGATGTTCTTTTACACTTGCTGCAAGCGCCTGAAGCGGCAAGGTGCAAGCAGCATGTCCTATTCCAGCAGCGCACACTTTCGTTATCGAAAAAGAAAATATAGTGACACGTCAACCACGCTGCTGAAGCGTCACTAATTTTTTAAAAAAACTGGGAAAATTGACTGCGGTCAAGAGAAAATAAATTACATTCAGTCATCATTTTTATACACCTCATCAAACGGCATTCAAGCCGAAGCATATGAGAATAAGGCTGATGCCATTTGACTCCATCAGATTTTTTCATAAAGCAACATTATTAAAGGAAACAACATTGATGATTGATTCATTTTCAAGTCAACCCGATTGCGTACTGCCGAAGAGCAGATAGGATCACTCCCCTTAATTTGTTTTTCTTCCTGGTAATTATCCGCATGTCCGCACCATGCATACTTCCCAGAATTCTTCTCGCAGCGCAATCCATCGCGATGCCGCTTCATGTACCGCGCACATGGTTTGTTACTGATTTTTTTGGAGACCAAACACCGGCAATAGATCAATTCGAATGCAAGGGCGCAACGACATCAGATCGCTCCAACCGAACGCCCCGAGTTTGACCACGGCACCCGCAGTGACCAGACAAACGCAGCGGCAAAACGATGAACCAGCAGCATCATCATATTGCCATCTAAAAAAAACATATAGGGAGACAGAATGACCAATCAAGCCTATTCGGCGGGACACTCGCCAGAACCAGCATCGGGCAATAAAAAGGTCTTGCGCCTCGAAGCGCCAGGCCTCGGCTTCATGGATACCTGGCGCGCGATGGGTCCAGGGGTTGCGGCAGCGATGACCGGGATCGGAGCGAGTCACATCATGCATGCGCCGACCGCCGGCGCCAAATATGGCTACGACATGCTGTGGGTTATTCTGGCGGCTTACATCATCAAGTACTGCGCATTTGAATTTGCCCAGCGCTACACGATGGTGAAAGGTGAATCCATCATCAATGCCTATCATCGCAATGGCAAGTGGCCACTGTATTTTCTCATTTTCCAGGGTTTTGCCAATACGGTCGGCATCGCAGGACGCGCCATGGGTTGCGCTGCGATGCTATGGGCGGCCTTTCCCTTCATGCCACTTGAAATGTGGGCTACGACGATACTTATCGTTACCGTGCTGACATTATGGATCGGTGGATATGGCGCGGTCGAAGGGGTCTGCAAGGCGCTGATCCTGGTATTCGCCGCCTCCTGCTTCATTGCCTTTGCGTTACAGGCACCGCCACCGATGGAGTATCTGTCGCGACTGCTGCCGACATTGCCGCCGATCGGTGCGTTATTGTTATTCGGCGCCATGTTCGGCTACTTTCCCACTACGCTGGAAGCGTCCATCATGCAGTCCAACTGGGCGGTTCAAAAGAAAAGCGGGATGGTAAAAGTAAATGAGCTGAAAGCGCAGGGAAATACAGTAGAGATGGATAAAAACTACATGAAAAACTGTTTTATCCTGTTCAAACGCGACATGAACATTACCTATTTGATATCAATGCTGGCCGGGATGGTATTCCTGATCGTCGGTGCATCGGTGCTGCATCCGATGGGACTGGTGCCCAAGGGTAGCGAGATGGGCGCCACCATTGCGCGCATTTATACCGAGACGTTTGGTAGCTGGATTTTCCCGATCATCATTGCCGGCGGCGTGGCTGCACTGTTTTCGACGGTGTTTACCTATTTTGATGGCCAGGCCAAGATTACCGAAGAGTGTGCAGTTCGGATCTTTCCAAAATGGGATAACCCGAAAGTGCGCAAACTGGTGTATCGCGGCATGCAGATCATCTGGTTGGTGGGTGGACTCAGTATCGTCTATGGCTTGCCAAAACCCATCTTCGTCACTCAGGTAGCGTCGGTGATGGCGCTGGTATTTTCACCGGTCATTTTCTGGCTGACGATCAAGGCGCTGAAAGACAATTTTACGACCGACTTCGAACGTGATCTGCTGCCCTCGAAGACGATGTTTGTCTGGGCCTGGTTGGGTGTGATTTCACTGGCCGGACTGTCACTTTATGTACTGATCGGACGCTTCGCGTAATTGCCGGGCAATGTCAAACCTGGGTCGGGATGCAAATTTCGACCCAGGTTACCGTAACCGCAATACATTGGTACAGATGATCGGCCTGCCGATCATCTGTTCAAATTTTCCCCTGATTTTTCAGGCGACTTAACGTTTCAGGTGCCAGGTTCAGATATGACGCCAGTTCTTTTTTCGAAATTCTGTCAAACAAATCGGCATGCTTGCGCACGAAGCGGTGCACCCGACCCGGCGCATCAAGCAAGTGCAGCGTAATGGTATGGGCCATGATCTCACTCATCAGGTGCATCACTTCATACTCGAAAGTGCGCTTGATCTGGCTATGACTTTCCATGAATGCAACCCATTGAGGCATCGACAATTTAATTACCCTGACCTTGGTCATGCAAACAATGCTGTACGGTGTCGGCGTTTTCAGGCACCAGGCGGCATAACTGGTCTCCATGTCACGTTCACAGGCAAAGCGCAAGATCATTTCCTTGGCTTGGGTATTGGTGACCACACGCTTGAGGATACCGTCGAGAACGAAGTACTGCTCCATTTCGTGCACCCCTTGGTGCAGTAGAAAGTCCCCTTTCTGATAGTCGAGCACGGTCAAATACGGTTCCAGCGCAGCCATTTCGCTGTCTCGCAGTTCCTTGAGTACCCGATTTTGTTTGAGCTGGACGCGGATGATATTTTTTTCAGGATGGTGCGTTAGAAGCGTCATCGAATGGGGCAAGCAATGTTGAATAGCTAACCATCATGCGTCAAAATTTGTCATAGGTCAATTGGCCGCTCCGGCGCACCGTGGCCGTCCATTCCGGTCTCTTGTGAGCGCTTTGCGGCATCCTCCGCAATCATCGGTCACCGAGGCCGGAACGTTGTTGTACGGCATCGCAATAATGCGACTAAAAAGCATGCAAACGACGACACTCACCACTAATGTCCAGCGGCAAAGTCACCGTACACTGGATCAAACTGCGCAAGATCAAAGACATACTGCGCAAGATAAAAGACATACTTGACCTGAAGCCGGATGCCGGGTGCCGGATGCCACACTGTTGCATCCGCAAAGCGCCGCTGCGCCGGGCGTCTCAACAGCTGTCGTCACCAGGCATCTCGGGCTGGCCGCTGCTGTCGACCTGAGCGCATCCATCACACACTGCAGCGCACAAGCATGATGTTGTTCCCGATGTTGCAGCAGCACCGTTTTTTTAAATCACGTCATGTTCGAAGGTCTGCTCGAGCGGGTGCTCACTTTCAATGAACGCCTTCCACTCCGGCATCACCGGTTTGACATCGCGCGTCCTGAGCGCGCAGACGATGCGGTCTGCGCCGGCATGGTCAGGCACCAGGGCCCATAACAGGTCTCGATATCGTGTTCGGACGAAAAGCGCAGGATCATTTTCCCGGCCTGCGCGTGGGTGACGACGCGCTTGAGGATGCCGTCAAGAATCACGTAGCGCCATCTCATGCACGCCCTGGTGCAGCAGACAGTCGTCTTTTTGATCGACTGCCGTCAAATACGGTTTCAACACCGCCATGTCATTGGCGCGCATCTCTTTGAGCCACCGATTCTGCTTGAGTCAGGCGCGGATGCGTTTTCTTTCGACACGATTTATCAGGCGCGCCATTTGATGATTGAACTTATTTTAAAGAGTTTCTCATGATGCAGAGAAAGTTGACCGGGGTCAATGAAAGGAATGAGAGGGACTCGCTATGCTGGCCTTACTAAATCGTAGCCACGCAGCAGATCCTTTATCGAAGTCAAACGAAGAGACACTGATCATGACAAACAACACGCAATCACCAGAATTGACCGATGGTTTCCATCTTGTCATCGATGCCATGAAACTCAACGGCCTTGACACGATCTTCACCGTGCCCGGCATTCCCATCACCGATTTGACCCGCATGGCGCAGGCCGAAGGGATGCGCGTCATCTCCTTCCGCCATGAGCAACATGCCGGCAATGCGGCAGCGGCAGCAGGCTTCCTGACCCAGAAGCCCGGCATTTGCCTGACCGTTTCCGCTCCCGGCTTCCTGAATGGCTTGACCGCGCTGGCCAATGCGACAACCAATTGTTTCCCGATGATTTTGATCAGCGGATCGAGCGAGCGCGAGATCGTCGATCTGCAGCAGGGCGACTATGAAGAGATGGATCAACTGGCCATTGCCAAGCCCCTTTGCAAGGCAGCTTTCCGCATCCTGCGCGCCGAAGACATCGGCGTTGGCGTGGCGCGCGCCATACGCTCTGCGTTGTCAGGCCGGCCGGGCGGCGTCTACCTCGACCTGCCCGCCAAATTGTTCGGCCAGACCATGGATGCTATTGCTGGTAAGCAATCCCTGATCGAGGTTGTCGATCCGGCTCCGCGCCAGATCCCGGCGCCGGACTCCGTCGAGCGCGCCTTGAATTTACTCAAGGGCGCCAAGCGTCCGCTGATATTGCTCGGCAAGGGTGCCGCCTATGCCCAGGCCGATGCCGACATCCGCGCGCTGATCGAAAAGACCGGGATCCCTTACCTGCCGATGTCGATGGCCAAGGGCTTGCTGCCTGACACCCATGCGCAATCAGCATCCGCCGCGCGCTCCTATGTGCTGGCCGAGGCTGACGTGGTGCTGCTGGTCGGGGCCCGTCTGAACTGGCTGCTGTCGCACGGCAAAGGCAAGACCTGGGCCCAAGACAAGGGCGCAAAGCAATTCATCCAGATCGACATCGCTCCGACCGAAATCGACAGCAACGTGGCGATCGAAGCACCACTGATCGGCGATATCGGCTCCTGCGTGTCGGCACTGCTGGCCGGACTCGGCTCGAACTGGGCCAAGCCGCCGCTCGAATGGACGGATGCCATTTACCAGCGCCGGGACAAGAACATCGCCAAGATGGCTGAAACGCTGGCCAAGAACCCGGCCGTGATGAACTTCCACAGCGCGCTCGGTGCGATCCGCAACATCGTCAAGGACAACCCGGAAGCCATCATCGTCAATGAAGGCGCCAACACGCTGGACTTCGCACGCAGCATTGTGGACATGGCGTTGCCGCGCAAGCGGCTCGACGTCGGCACCTGGGGCATCATGGGCATCGGCATGGGTTATGCGGTTGCGGCAGCCGTGGTCACCGGCAAGCCTGTCATCGCGATCGAAGGCGACAGCGCCTTTGGCTTTAGCGGCATGGAAGTAGAAACCATCTGCCGCTACAACCTGCCGGTATGCGTGATCGTCTTCAACAACAACGGCATCTATCGCGGCATCGACGTGAATGCGTCGGGCACTTCCGACGTGGCGCCTACCGTGTTCGTCAAAAATGCCCGCTACGACAAGATGATGGAAGCCTTCGGTGGCATCGGCGTCCATGCCACGACCCCCGAAGAACTGGCTGCGGCGCTGAACGCGGCGATCGCATCGGGCAAACCGACCCTGATCAACGCTGTCATCGATGAAACCGCAGGCACCGAGAGCGGCCGCATCACCAGCCTCAACCCGCAAAGCGCGGCGAAAAAGAAATAGTTACCGTCACACCATTCACGCCGCTGGCACAGCATCATTTTTGCCAAGCATCCTGCCAGGCTTGCGAATAGCCGAGTTACACCAATGAAAAGGAAACTATCAACATGAACAAGCCTTTGAACGGAATTAAAATCATCGACTTCACCCATGTACAAGCGGGCCCGGCCTGCACGCAGATGCTGGCATGGTTCGGCGCCGACGTCATCAAGGTCGAGCGTCCCGGCGCCGGCGATGTCACTCGCTCCCAGTTGCGCGACATCCCCGATGTCGATGCGCTGTACTTCACCATGCTCAACAGCAACAAGCGCTCGCTGTCGCTCGATACCAAGAAGCCCGAGGGCAAGGCCATCCTGGAAAAGCTGATCAAGGAAAGCGATGTGCTGGTTGAAAACTTCGGCCCCGGCGCACTCGACCGGATGGGCTTTTCGTGGGAGCGGATCCAGGAACTCAATCCGAAGCTGATCCTGGCCTCGGTCAAGGGATTCAGCGATGGCCATCACTATGAAGATCTGAAAGTCTACGAAAACGTGGCTCAGTGCGCCGGCGGTGCCGCCTCCACCACCGGCTGGTGGAAAGGCGAGCAATCGGGTCCGATGATTTCCGCTGCCGCACTCGGTGACAGCAACACCGGCATGCATCTGGCAATCGGCATCCTGACGGCCTACATCGGCCGCCAGCAAACCGGCAAGGGCCAGAAAGTGGCCGTGGCGATGCAAGATGCCGTGCTCAACCTGTGTCGCGTCAAGATGCGCGACCAGTTGCGCCTGGAAAAACTGGGCTATCTGGAAGAGTATCCACAGTATCCGCACGAGTCTTTCTCGGATGTGGTGCCGAGGGGCGGCAATGCCGGCGGCGGCGGTCAGCCAGGCTGGATCTTGAAGTGCAAGGGCTGGGAGACCGATCCCAACGCCTACATTTACTTCACCGTACAGGGCCATGCGTGGGAACCGATTTGCGACGCCATCGGCAAGTCCGAATGGAAGACCGATCCGCTCTACATGACAGCG
>JBLHNV010000096.1:0-9114 GCA_047623125.1 Janthinobacterium sp.
CTTCATCGCCGTCATCATCATCAGCTTGCTGCTGGATCAGGCCGGTTTTTTCGAATGGGCGGCGCTGCATGTGGCGCGCTGGGGCGGTGGCAGCGGGCGCAAGCTGTTCATGCTGCTGGTATTGCTGGGCGCCGTTGTGGCAGCGCTGTTTGCCAACGATGGCGCGGCACTGATCCTGACCCCGATCGTCATCGCAATGCTGCGCGCGCTGAAATTCACGCCACGCTCGATGCTCGCCTTCGTGATGGCCGCCGGCTTCATCGCCGACACGGCCAGCCTGCCGCTGGTGGTGTCGAACCTGGTCAACATCGTGTCGGCCGACTATTTCAACATCGGCTTCGCGCAATATGCATCCGTCATGCTGCCGGTCAACCTGGTATCGGTGCTGGCCTCGCTGCTGGTATTGATGGCGTACTTTCGCCACGATATCCCAATCGACTATGACAGCGCTTGCCTGATGCATCCGGCGCAAGCGATCCGCGACCGCGCCACGTTCAACGCCGGGTGGTGGGTGCTGGGCTTGCTGCTGGCGGGGTTTTTCTGGCTCGACAAGCTGGGCGTGCCGATCAGCGCAGTAGCGGCGGCCGGCGCCTTGGCGCTGTTGCTGATCGCGGCCAGGGGCCATGTCATTGCGACGCGCACCGTGATCAGGAATGCGCCGTGGCAAATCGTCATTTTTTCGCTCGGCATGTATCTGGTCGTCTACGGCTTGCGCAATGCCGGGCTGACCGATTACCTGACCACGCTATTGAATCAATTCGCCCAATACGGCATCTGGGGCGCCGCGTTCGGCACCGGCATCGTGACCGCGCTGTTAGCGTCCGTCATGAACAACATGCCAACGGTGCTGATCGGTGCGCTGGCGATCGATCCGACGACAGCACAAGGATCGGTGCGCGAAGCGATGATTTATGCCAATATTATCGGCAGTGACCTGGGCCCGAAGATCACACCGATCGGCAGCCTGGCCACGCTGCTGTGGCTGCATGTACTGGCGAGCAAGGGCATAAAAATTTCGTGGGCCTATTACTTCCGGGTCGGCATCGTGCTGACACTGCCGGTACTGCTGGTGACACTGGCAACGCTGGCGATCCGGCTCGGCGGACATAGTTAAGGCCAGATCAGACGGCCAAGATCAGCAACAACTGGCATTCAACAATAATGACACCGACCAAGGACATCATGGACAGCACCGACACGAACACCCCCAACGCGGATTTCACCATTTATCACAACAGCGCTTGCGGCACCTCGCGCAACACGCTGGCGCTGATCCGCAACGCCGGCATCGAACCGCAGATCGTCGACTACCTGCAACATCCGCCGACCCGCGCGCGGCTGGCCGAATTGATCGCCCTGGCCGGCTTGACGGTGCGCCAGGCAATCCGCGAAAAAGAGACGCCTTACCTTGAGCTGGGGCTTGATGCCCCGGCCAAAACCGACGCCGAATTGCTGGACGCGATGCTGGCGCATCCGGTGCTGATCAACCGTCCTTTGGTCGTCACGCCGCTCGGCGTGCGTCTGTGCCGGCCGTCGGAACTGGTGCTCGACATCTTGCCTCTGGCGCAAAAAGGCGCATTTAGCAAAGAGGATGGCGAAGCCGTCATCGATGCAGCCGGGCAAAAGGTGACTTCCCATGGATGAATTGAATTTGCCCAATGTCAGCGCGGCGCACCTTGAGGTGCCCAGTCAGGCCATGCTTGCGACAACGGCACCATCCCATGCGCCGCGCATTCTGCTGCTGTATGGCTCGCTGCGCGAACGCTCGTTCAGCCGCTTGCTGACACTGGAAGCACAGCGCCTGTTGCAGCACTTCG
The DNA here is from genome assembly GCA_047623125.1 of Janthinobacterium sp. GTDB lineage: Bacteria > Pseudomonadota > Gammaproteobacteria > Burkholderiales > Burkholderiaceae_D > Janthinobacterium. The sequence continues at coordinate 1,818 of JBLHNV010000096.1, forward strand.
GGGCCGAGACGCGCGTGTTTGATCCGCACGGCTTGCCGATGGTCGACAGCGTGGCGCCCGACCATCCGAAGGTACAAGAATTGCGCGCACTGTCGCTATGGTCGGAAGGACAGGTCTGGTGCAGCCCCGAGCGCCATGGCGCCGTGACCGGCGTCTTCAAATCGCAGATCGACTGGCTGCCGCTGGAAATAGGCAGTGTGCGCCCGACTCAGGGCCGCACGCTGGCCGTCATGCAAGTATGCGGCGGCTCACAATCGTTCAACGCCGTTAACGGTTTGCGCCTGCTCGGGCGCTGGATGCGGATGATCACGATCCCGAACCAGTCGTCGGTCGCCATGGCTTACCAGGAATTCGACGAAGCGGACCGCATGAAGCCATCGCCGTATTACGACCGACTGGTCGACGTAATGGAAGAACTGGTCAAGTTCACGCTGTTGACGCGCGGCCAGTCCGATTACCTGACCAGTCGCTACAGCGAACGCAAGGCAGTACCGCCCGAACTGGTGCGCCAACTGGCGGCAGCGGCGATGCAGCACGAAGATTAAAGATTGCGCCTGACGCCAGAACCGAGCAGCGCATCGGTCCATCTGAGATAATCGCGCCTCAATCAGCCACCGGATATGTCGATCGTGAATGATTTTCCCCATATGGAATGCCGCCCGGGTTGCGGCGCTTGCTGCATCGCGCCATCGATTTCATCGGCCATACCCGGCATGCCAAACGGCAAGCCGGCCGGGGTGCGCTGCGTCCAACTCGACGACACCAACGGCTGCAAGATTTTCGGGCATGCCGGGCGCCCGGCCGTGTGCGCCAGCTTGATGCCAGCGCAGGACATGTGTGGCCTGGACCGGGTCCATGCGATGCATTTCCTGACCCGGCTCGAAGCGCTGACGTCGTAATCCACGGGCAAGCCGGCAAGGCTCCCGTGTTAAGATCGGAAACTGTTCGTAGAACAACTTCGCTCTGGCATTTTTCTTCCCAACACAACAAAACGTGTAAAAACAATAATCATGGATTTCACTCTTGCGTTAAAAGCCCTCATCATGGGGCTGGTAGAAGGCTTTACCGAATTCCTCCCAATCTCGTCGACCGGCCACCTGATTCTGACCGGCAGCCTGCTCGATTTCAATGGCCAAGTTTCCAGCGAAGTGATGCATGTGTTCGAAATCGTGATCCAGGCTGGCGCGATGATGGCTGTCGTGTGGGAGTACCGCGTCAAGATCGGCACCGTGATGAGCGGCTTGTTGTCAGACGCCAAGGCGCAGAAATTCGCACTCAACCTCGTTATTGCCTTCATTCCTGCCGCCATACTCGGCTTAATGTTCAGCAAGATGATCAAGGCCGTGCTGTTCAAACCGGTCCCCGTCGCAACGGCCTTCATCGTCGGCGGCATCATCATCTTGCTGGTCGAGCGCCGCGCCAGGAACAATCCGGTCGCCGTGCGCATCAATTCGGTCGAAGACATGAGCTACCTCGATGCGCTCAAGGTCGGCTGCGCACAGGCGTTCGCATTGATTCCGGGCACCAGCCGTTCCGGCGCCACCATCATCGGCGGCATGATGCTGGGCTTGTCGCGCAAGGCAGCTACCGAGTTTTCATTCTTCCTGGCAATCCCGACGCTGCTGGGCGCCACCGTGTATTCGCTGTACAAGGAACGCGACCTGCTGTCGGTCGCCGACTTGCCGTTGTTCAGCATCGGCACCGTGGCCGCGTTTGTCTCGGCCTTCCTGTGCGTGCGCTGGCTGTTGCGCTACATTAGCACCCATGATTTCACATTCTTTGCGTATTACCGCATCGCGTTCGGCATGCTGGTGATCGCAAGTTCTCATTATGGCTGGGTGGTATGGGCCGACTAAATGAATAGCAATACCCCTCTGCCAGAGAGCGCCATCGACAGCCCGGTGGGCAACCCGCAAGCGCTGCACTTGCTGGAAACCGTGTTCGGCTATCCCGCTTTCCGTGGCCAGCAAGGCGAGATCGTCGACCATGTCACCCATGGCGGCGATGCGCTGGTGCTGATGCCGACCGGCGGCGGCAAATCGCTGTGTTACCAGATTCCGGCGCTGCTGCGTGATGGGGTTGGTGTCGTCGTGTCGCCTTTGATCGCGCTGATGCAAGACCAGGTCGATGCGCTAGCCGAAGTGGGCGTGCGCGCCGCGTTTTTGAACTCGACCCAGACGCTCGACGAATCGCGCCGCATCGAGCGCCTGGTGCGCACGGGAGAGATCGATCTGGTCTACGTGGCGCCCGAGCGCTTGATGACGCAGCGTTGTCTGGACTTGTTTCAAGCCTCGAAGATCGCGCTGTTTGCGATCGATGAAGCGCATTGCGTGTCGCAATGGGGCCACGATTTCCGCCCGGAATACATCAAACTGTCGGTGCTGCACGAGCAATTTCCGAATGTGCCGCGCATCGCGCTGACGGCCACGGCCGACCATCAGACGCGCGCCGAAATCGTGCGCTGCCTGCAATTGAACGATGCGCGCCAGTTCGTGTCGTCGTTCGACCGCCCGAACATCCGCTACCAGATCGTCGAAAAAGCCAACGGCCGCAAGCAATTGCTCGACTTCATCAGCTCGGACCACGGCGGCGATGCCGGCATCGTCTATTGCCTGTCGCGCAAGAAGGTCGAGGAAACAGCCGAGTTCCTGAACCAGAACGGCATCAAGGCCTTGCCGTATCACGCCGGCATGAAGTATGAAGATCGCAGCCGGCATCAGTCGCGCTTCCTGCGCGAAGAAAGCATCGTCATGTGTGCGACGATCGCCTTCGGCATGGGCATCGACAAGCCGGACGTGCGCTTCGTCGCGCATTTGGATTTGCCAAAAAGCATAGAAGGTTATTATCAGGAAACTGGTCGCGCCGGGCGCGACGGCATGGCTGCCGATGCCTGGATGGCTTACGGCTTGCAAGATGTCGTTTTGCAACGGCGCATGATCGACGAGTCGGAAGCCGACGACGTGTTCAAGCGCGTGCTGGGCGTCAAGCTCGATGCAATGCTGGGGCTGTGCGAAACGCTCAGTTGCCGCCGCATGCGCTTGCTGGAATATTTCGGCGAGCCGTCAACCCCGTGCGGCAATTGCGACACCTGCCTGCTACCGCCGATTTCGTTCGATGGCACGGTGCCGGTGCAAAAGCTGCTGTCGACGATCTACCGCGTCGACCAGCGCTTCGCCGGCGGCCACGTGATCGACGTGCTGCGCGGCATCGTGACCGAGCGCATCAGCCAGTGGCACCACAATGCGCTGTCGACATTCGGCATCGGCAGCGAACACAGCGAAGCGGAATGGCGCGCAATCTTGCGTCAGACCATCGCGCTCGGACTCGTCACCGTCGATCACGAACAATACAGCTCGCTGAAACTGACAGATGCGGCGCGCCCGGTGCTCAAGGGTGGGCAAAAAGTCCAGCTGCGCCAGTACCAGAAACCGGTCAAGCAAAAACGCGTTACGGGGACGGCAGCCAAGGGTTACGTTGAAACCGAATTGACGAAAGAGCAGCAAGCGATTTTCGAAAAGCTGCGGTCATGGCGACTCGATACCGCGCGCGCGCACAACTTGCCGGCTTATCAGATATTTGTCGACGCCACGCTGCGGGAAGTGGCCAAGGCCAGGCCGGCATCGCTGGACGATTTGCGCGGCATTTCCGGTGTCGGCGAAAAGAAACTGGCCTCATATGGCGACGATATCGTCGCCATCATCGAGGCGCTGAATTAAGCTTTCTTGACGAACACCAGGTCCCAGACACCATGCCCGAGCCGCAAGCCGCGGCTTTCGAACTTGGTCAGCGGACGATATGACGGCTGCGGCGCATAAGCGTCGGCCGTGTTTTGCAGCATGCTCTCCTGCCCCAGCACGTCGAGCATTTGCTCGGCATATTCCTGCCAGTCGGTCGCGCAGTGCAGATAGCCACCAGGGGCCAGCCGTTCGGCCAGCAACTTGACGAACGGTGCCTGCAGCAAACGGCGCTTGTTGTGGCGCGCCTTGTGCCAGGGGTCAGGAAAAAACACATGGACGCCGGCCAGCGTACCGGCGGGAATCATCCGCGTCAGCACTTCGACCGCGTCGTGCTGGATCAGGCGCAGATTGCTCAAGCCCTGTTCGCCAATCTGCTTGAGCAAGCTGCCCACGCCCGGCGTATGCACTTCGATCCCGATGAAATTTTTCTCAGGCATGCTGCTGGCGATGTGCGACGTGGTGTCGCCCATGCCGAAACCGATCTCCACGATCGTCGGCGCGCTGCGTCCGAACGCTGCTACGAAATCGAGCGGTTCCTTGGAAAAGGGCAGCACGAATTGCGGCCCCAGCGTCTCAAGCGCGCGCGCCTGGGCGCTCGACAAGCGGCCGGCACGGGTCACGAAACTGCGTATACGGTGTTCGCTAGGGTCATACATCATGGGCCGGAGCTGGCCGCTGGCAGGTGTTTCTGAAGGCATGGGAATAAGGAGGCTGCGAAAAGCGCCATTCTAACAGGGCGCGCGCCGCAGCGATTGCGGGTTGCCGTCGGCCAGCTGGCCCTGCCTGACTTATCTTGCGCGGTCGCGCGATCTTTGAAACAGCCAGAACCGTTGCCGGCAACTGCCGCACTGGATGTGAATCATGCGCGGAAAAAAGTGCATCCAGAACGCACGCGGAATTTGCCAGGCGCTCTTCGAGCAGCACTTCGGACAAGCCTTCATGCTGTGGGACGATAACAGAGAATTGATTTCTATCGGCAAATCAGTCGCTTGCAACACGCCCTTGCTCATAATGCCTCCCTTGATATATATCATTCATTTTGATAAATAACGGGATAAGCATATTGATATTTAGCAATGCATTACTTTAGAATTTTAGTTCTTTAAAGCACTTTTTTTCGAGCGGACTGCGGCGTTGCGAAACCGCGCCGCAGCCTACTTAATCATCGACCGCCAGGCTGCGGCGCATTGCCTGCAGCACAGCGAACGATGCGCCAGCCGTACCTGGCTGACTTATCTGCGTGACTTATCTGCCTGACTTATCTGACGGGCTTACTCTTCCATCAGACTGCGCAACATCCATGCGGTTTTTTCATGGATGTCGAGGCGCTGGGTCAGCAAGTCGGCCGTCGGCTGGTCGTTGGCCGCATCGACCACGGAAAAAATCTTGCGCGCAGTGCGGGCGGTCGCTTCCTGCGCCTCGACCAGATAGGCTACCATTTCCATCGCCTTCGGCACGCCTTCGACTTCCTTGATCGTCGCCAGCTTGGTAAATTCCTGGTAAGTACCGGGCGCCGGAAAACCCAGTGCGCGAATGCGTTCGGCGATCATGTCGAGCGCGGTCCATTGTTCCGTGTATTGGCCCATGAACATCTGGTGCAGGCTGTTGAACATCGGTCCCTTGACGTTCCAGTGGAAATTGTGGGTCATCAGATACAAGGTGTAGCTGTCAGCGAGCAGACCGGACAGTCCTTCGGCAATCTGCGAACGTTCGCTCTCGGACAAGCCGATGTCAATTTTTGCAACTTTATCGTGTTTTTTAATGACCATGGTGGACTCCTGAAGTTGAGATAATTTTTCTTGCAACGTTTACCATAATAACGCATCGTTGCCGATTTCTGATGTCCGGTTTCCCTTGAAGAAAACCGAATCCGGGAAACTGATTGCGACAATCGGGCGCACCGGTGCCCGCCTGTCGCCGGAGTCAGGCGTCAGGCTTGCGCGCGATCAAGCCGATCAGCGCGGAGCGACCCTTGTGCCCGGTTCCCTCGGCAACGTCGTCCTCGTACTCCAGCAATTCCTCGATATCCCAATCGGAAAAATCGGTGCGCAACATCGCCTCGGTATACAAGTTTTCCACCAGCGCAGGCCCGCCCGTTCGATAATCGAGTTGTTTCGGCGTATAACCTTGCAGCAAAATTCGTCCGCCGGGCCGGGTCATCTGCTGCATCGCGCAAAATTGCCGTTCGCGCCCTTCGGCACCGACAAATTGGATGAAGATGCCAATCACCCAGTCGAAGGCAGCATGAAACTGCACTGGCGGCCAATGCGCCGCGGTCATGTCGCCAACCACAAGATGGACATCGACCTGATGTTGCAACGCCAGTATTCTTGCCTTTTCGATCGCGACAGCGGAAACGTCCATCGCGCTCACTTCCAGCCCCTGAGCGGCAAGCCAGACTGAATTGCGCCCTTCGCCATCAGCCACCAGCAACGCGCTGCTGCCTGGTTGAAAAAGATCGACATGGCGCGCCAGAAACACGTTGGGCTGCGTTCCGAACAAGTACTGGTCCCCGGCATCCTGGTAGCGCTTACTCCAAAGCTGTTCCTGATTCATCGATCTGTTCTTTCGGCACAAACAATCAATCGAAGGAAGGCATGGCAAGCTTGGCGACCGGTTTGCCGGCTTCGACCCATCCATCGATGCCGCCGGCGATCGATGCGACCTTCAGATAACCCATGTCATGCAGCGCACAGGCGGCGAGTGCCGCGCGTCCGCTCGTTTTGCAATACAGAACAATTTTGAGATCGCGCGCAGCAAACTCGGGCGCATTGGCGAGCTTGAACTCAAGCATGCCGCGCGACATGTGGACAGCGCCGGGAATATGACCGACAGCGTACTCGTCGGCGTCGCGCACATCGATCAAGAGATCGGCATCGCGGATCGCTTGTTCGGCATGGTCCAAAGAGACTTCCTGGATGCGCGCCTTGGCGGCGGCGACAAGATCTTGGGCAGTTTTCATCAGAATCCTTTGTAAAAAATGTTGGATGAGCGGGCGGCCAGCCTTCAGGCCTGCCACCCCCAATGTTACAGCGACTTGGTCGATTAGCAGCAATCAACCGTGTCGGCGCCTTCGAAGGCATGCACAACGTCCATCTTGATGCCTGCGATGACAGCGAACGCAACGGTGACGCCAGATTTTTCCTCGATGTTGTACTACAAACAACCTGGCCAGGCGCTACCAGAGATCGGAAGCATATTTTCTGACGCTGCCAACCTTAGTTGCGCATCCCTGCAGCGTACATGAACAGCCGTAGCAACCCGGCAAAGAGGCCCAGAGCAGCAACGCTGGCGATCCATATCAAGACCAGCCAGCCGAGCTTTTTCCACCACGGCCTGGTGTCCTCTGGCGCACCCATCAGTGGTATGCCTCACCGGGCTTGATCTTGCCACGGAAAACGTAATAAGCCCAGACGGTGTAGCCAAGGATGACGGGGATGATCACGAGCGCACCGACCAGAATGAAGCCCTGGCTTTGCGGCGGCGACGCTGCGGCCCAGATCGACACCGACGGCGGAATGATGTTCGGCCAGAGGCTGATACCGAGCCCGCTGTAGCCG
>JBLHNV010000097.1:0-9071 GCA_047623125.1 Janthinobacterium sp.
TGGTTCAAGCATGGGTTGTTCCTAAAAAAATCGTCCACAGTGATTTGTTTTGCATTACTGCACCGGTTCCGTTGCAATGTCATCATCCTGGGCATGTTGCAGCGCAACGTCGAGCGCATCCATGAACTCAATGACCTTGATCGGCTTCGTCAGATAGCGGAAAAATCCAGCATCGATGCCCTTTTCAACGTCACGCGGAACGGCATTGGCCGACAGCGCGATGACCGGAATATGGGCCGTTGCCGGATCGTCACCCAGGATCTTCAACACGCCGAAGCCGCTGATGCCGGGCAAATTGATGTCCATCAGGATCACATCGGGCCGGAAAGTGCGCGCCATCTGTATGCCCAGATGGCCATCGACGGCGCTCAGCAATGCCAAATCGCTGCGGCGCGCAATCAATTGCTCGACCAAACTCAGATTGGCCGGATTGTCCTCGATATACAGCAGCGTACGCTTGGCTTTCGAGCCCGGGTCCGCCAGCGAATCTTGCTGCGCCATACCATCGGTGCCGACATGCTCGAACTGCAACTCGGGTGCGCTCGACGCGGCCAGTTCGACCCAGAATGTGCTGCCGATGCCGACATTGCTTTCGACGCCGATCTGGCCGCCCATCAATTCGACCAATTGCTTGGTAACCACCAAGCCGATGCCGGTACCCTCTTCGGCGCCGGCTTCCTGGCCCAGCCGGTTGAACGGCTGAAACAGTTGCGCCAGCTGTTCGCCGCTCAAGCCGGTGCCAGTGTCCTTGACGCTGACGCGCACCTGGCGCTTCGCTTGCATCACGCATTCGACGATGACGGAACCGCCGACCCGGTTATATTTGAGCGCATTCGACAGCAGATTGATCATCACTTGCTTGACCCGGGTCCGGTCGGCATGAACATAGAACAGATCATCACACTGCGAAAACGTCATCTGAATGCCCCGCTGCATCGCTTGCGGCTCGAACATGGCTTGGCAATCTTGCAGCACGTCGGTCAGTGACATCGATTCTTGCGACATCGTCACCTTGCCCGATTCAATCATCGCCAGATCAAGGATTTCATTAATCAGGCGCAGCAAATACCAGCCGCCCTTCAGAATTTGCTCGATCGACTGCGTTTGCGCCGGCGATGGCGGCGGCGTGTCCGATGCCATCAGCTGGGCGAACCCGAGCACCGCATTGAGCGGCGTGCGCAATTCATGACTCATGCTGGACAAGAATTCCGATTTTGCCAGGTTGGCTTTTTCGGCGGCCGCCTTCGCGCCTTCGAGTTCGACATAGTTCAATCGCAGCGTCTGCTCGAATTGCTTGCGGTCAGTGACGTCGCGGGCCGCGGCAAACACGCCTTGCAGCTTGCGGTCGCGATCATGAAATGTCGTTGCGTTATACGACACTTCGGTTTGCTTGCCATCGCGCGCTTGCGCGGTCAGCTCGTAATTGGTGACGGTTCCTTCACGCAAGACGCGCGTGATCGCGGCCTCGGCCCGGGCCGGCTCGGTAAAGTAATCCTTGAACGGCGCACCGATCAACTCATCGCGGGTGCAACCGGTCAGCAATTCCATCTGATGATTGACATCGCTGATGATGCCGCGCGGGTCAGTCGTCATGATCGCGTCGATATTCGATTCAATCAGCGAGCGTGTATAAAATTGCTGATCGCGCAAACGCTGATCCAGCAGCGCTTGCTCGGCTTCGACTTGCTTGCGCACGGTATTGTCGGTGCCGATCAACAGGTAGCCAATCACCGTGCCTTGCGCATCGCGCAGTGCCGTGACCGATACGATCGCCGGCAAGCGTGTGCCATCCTTGCGGATATAAGTGAGTTCATAAATATCCTCGATGCCGCGTGAAGCCTTGAAGACCAGCGCTTCGAATCCGGGCGTGATCGGCGTATCGAATTCCAGGCTCAGCGCGGCAGCGCGCGCCACCACTTCCTGCGCATCTGAAATGCCTGCTGGCGTGATCTGGTCCACCACATCGGTGGCGTCGTAGCCGAGCATGCGCTCGGCGCCCACATTGAAAATCTGGATCACGCCCTGCGCATCGGTGGCGATGCTGGAGAAATTGGCGCTATTGAAAATGGCATTTTGCAATGCACCCGCTTTCAGCAAGGACCTTTGAGGCGCATCCTGCTTGGCCAACTCCTGCGCCAGGCGCTGGCCGATCCGGCGCCGTACCAGCGTGGCCAGCGTCGCCAGCAGCGCAATGAAAGCGAGCAGCAAGACACCGTAAGCGGCAATCACCTTGGTGCGTGACAGTACCTGATCATTGCCTTGCTCGAGCAAGCGTTGCTCTTCTCGCTCGACAGCTTGCATGATGCTGCCCACTGCCACTGCCGCGTCCAGTCCGGCGTCGAACGAATGCCGGACTGCCGCGAATCCTTGCGCTTCGAACCGCATCTGGCCATCGGACAGGAAGGCGATCCGCTGTTCGATGGCAAGCTGCAACTGACCCATCGACTCATGCTGATGCCGGTGATCGAGGGTCAATGCATGCAAATGCTGCAATCCCTGTTTCAATCTGGCCAGTGCCGCATCGCGCTGCACCAGGAATTTCTTATCAAGAGTTAAGTAGTAATCCGATTGTCCGCTGCGCGCGGATAACATTGCCGCCTGCAATGCATCAAGTTCGGAGATGACGGCGTGCTTATGATCGGTCAACTCGATGGCCGCAGCCGATTGCACGACATTGCGCCATAGGGCGCCGCCGACCAGCAACAACACGGCCAGCATGACGGCGAAGGCGATCAATATCGGTTTATCGGTGCTGGCTTTTTTTATTTCAAACATGGTTCCCGACTTCAATTAATTGGCAAGGTTGCAGCAGCGCGAACGCTGGCCGAGCGATCGTCGGCACAGTGATTACCGGCATGCTGACGCAGGACAAGAAGATTACTGACAGGGCAATTGAAACAAGCGCGCTGGCACGGCGCCGGGGACAAGTGTCATGGCCCGCTGTCCGGCCTCACGCCACTCTGGCGCTGACGCACATCGGACAACAGGCGGGTAAATTCTTTCTTGACAACGCCATAACATTCGCAAACTTCCTCTTCCAGGCCGGTCCGGTCCAGTACCGTGATATGGCCGCGCCGGTAACTGATGAAGCCAGACGCTTGCAATCGTCCGGCCGCTTCCGTCACGCCTTCACGCCGCACGCCCAGCATATTGGCGATCAACTCTTGCGTCATTGTCAACTCATTCGATGGCAGGCGGTCCAGCGTCAACAACAGCCAGCGGCATAGTTGCTGCTGCACCGAATGATGGCGATTACAAACTGCCGTCTGTGACATTTGCGTAATCAATGCCTGTGTATAGCGCAGCAGCAAACGCAGCACCTGCCCTGCGCGATTGAATTCATCGACCAGGCTCTGGGACTTCAGGCGATAGGCGTGGCCCCCCGTTTGCACGACGGCGCGACTCGGTGTCGTGTCGCCCCCCATGAAAAGAGAAATGCCGAGCATACCTTCATTGCCTACGCCGGCAATTTCGGACGATCCGCCGTTTTCCAGCAAATAGTGCAGCGATACGATCGCCGTGGTTGGAAAATAGACGTGCTGCAACTTGCCGCCAGACTCGTAAAGCACCTCGCCGAGCAGCATCGGAACCAGTTCCAGATGGGGCGCGAGGCGATCGAATTCAGCGTCCAGCAACGCTGCCAGCAAATGGTTTTGGTTCGGGTCATGCATACTGGGCATATCGTGGTTCCTGCTACCAGGAATGAATGGGGGTGGTAGGGGCGACGCATCAATTTGATGCGTAAGTCAATCCGACATATTATCGCACCGCCTGCGACATGATGCTTTTGGTAAACGTCTCAACGGTGATGCGCGCCCGCGACAAAGGTAAAACACCGGATTATCTACCGCCATGGTCGGCCTGTTAGCGCACACAAGGGGGCGCACTCTGATGCCAGGCTCAGTATGGCAAGCGCATGTCGCCAGCCTCGCACGGATCGATTGGCAAACCATGCATCAACCGATAGCGCCGAAATGCCGCACGTATATTGTCGTGCAACACCCGGTTGCTCCATGGTTTTGTGTAAAAACGATCGATCGCACCGCTGTTGACGGCATCCATGATTGATGACATGTCGGTCTGTGCGCCCAAAATGATCCGAAAAGTATCTGTATACAAATCCTTGACCCGGCCGAGAAACAGCGTACCTTCCATCCCGGGCATGCGCTGTTCGCACAGCACCACCTGGACCGGGTGCCGCGCCAGCAGGTCGAAACCCTCTGCGGCCGATCGGGCACAGAGGATCTGATAGCCATCCTGGCGCAGCAAACGCTGCAGCGAAGCCGTCAGTTGCGCGTCATCGGCAACGAGCAGCACCGTCTGCGGCATTCCCGCCTCCAGCGTTTCTTGCAACTGCGGCAAACACCGCCCGTCACGCAGCATTTTCTCCAGTTCCGGCAGCGCCAGGGGGGCGCTGAAATAATAACCCTGTATCTGGTCGCAGCAATGGCGCCGCAGGTAAGCCAGTTGCGCTTCCGTTTCCACCCCTTCAGCGACCACTTCCAGCTTCAGGCTATGCGCCATCCGGATAATGGCCAGCGCCAGCGCGGCATCATCGGGATTGGTCGTGATGTCGCGGATGAAGGTAATATCGATCTTCAATTTATCGATCGGAAAACGACACAGATAGGCCAGACTTGAATAACCGGTGCCGAAGTCATCGATCGAAATATGGACCCCGTGCTGCTTCAGGCTTTGCAAGATGGTCATCGTGCGCAGCGTATTATCCATCAGCGAGCTTTCGGTCAATTCGAGCTCCAGCAGATCGGCATCGATGCCGCTCGCTTGCAGCGCCTTGATGACGTCCTGATCGATCTCGCCTTCGGTGAATTGACGACTCGATACGTTGACCGCGATCTGCATCGGACCGATACCCGATTGCATCCACAAGCCAATCTGCTTGCATGCGCTAGCGATGATCCAGCTGCCGACCTGCACGATGAGCCCGGTTTCTTCCAGTATCGGGATGAATTCCTGCGGCAGCACCGGGCCATGACCCGGCCGATTCCAGCGCAACAAGGCTTCGAGGCCGACCACCCGACCGCTCTTGATCTGTACCTTGGGCTGGTAGTACAACACAAATTCGCCTTGCTCGATGGCGCGGCGCAGCGCAATTTCGAGATTGCGCCGATCCCGCACCTCAACATTCATTTGCTGTGTGAAAAACCGGTAGTTGTCGCGTCCGGCGCGTTTGGCGCGGTGCATGGCGGTATCGGCATATTTGATCAGCGTATCCGGGTCGAGCGCATCATCGGGATAAACGGCAATGCCGACGCTGGCAGTCAGGCTGCCCTCATAGCCCTTGAGCATGAACGGCGTACGCAGTACTTCGCGCACCTTTTCGGCAACGAGAATGGCATCCTGCGGACCTTTGTCGAGCATCAAGATCAGCGCGAATTCGTCGCCACCGAGACGCCCGACCGTATCGCGTCCATGCGCGCACTGCAGCAGACGATCGCCGATCCGGCACAGCAATGTATCGCCGATCGTATGGCCGAGCGTATCGTTGACCGCCTTGAACTGGTCCACGTCGATGAGCAAAATGGCGAGCTGCGCGCTGCTGTCTGCGGCCTGATCCAGGGCATTTTTTAATGTCGCAAAAAATAGCGTTCGATTGGGCAAACCGGTCAATGCATCGTAATGGGCCATGTAGTGCAAACGCTGCTGCACTTCCTGGCGCTCGGTAATGTCGCGCAGTACGCAAACAATGATCCAGTCCGCGCCAAAACGCTGGGCCTGGCGGTGCATTTCAACTTGCAACAGCGAACCATCCTTGCGCAACACGCCCGTTTCGATCAACTCTCCGGCACCGGCACCGCCAACGATCGCATCGCATTCATCGGCCATCCGTTCCGGCGCCACCAGACCGATGTCCGCCAGTCCCATCGAGAACAACTCGTCGCGTCGATAGCCGAGCATCGTGCAAGCGGTGGCATTGACTTCGACGAAGCACAGCGTACTGCGGCTCAACAGAAAAATCGCATCGGCGGTGGCGTCCATGGCGCTACGAAAGCGTTGTAATTGGGCCGTGCGGGCCTGCACTTGTTGCTCCAGGATCGCACGATGGTTTTTTTCAAAATCGCCGAGCGCCTTCAGGCGCAGCAGATTGCGCACTCTTAACCATAATTCGGCACGGTCCACCGGTTTGGCCAGAAAATCCTCTGCACCGGCTTTCAATCCGGACAAGCGGGAACTGCGGTCGATGCGCGCCGTCACCATGATGATGGGAATGCTCGATGTATGCGGATTGGCCTTCAGTATCTCTGCGACCTGATAGCCATCCATGCCCGGCATCATGATGTCGAGCAAGATCAAATCCGGTGCCTGCTCGGCAATCATTGACAATGCCTGTTCGCCATTGGCTGCGCACATGATCAGGTAGCCTTCCGGCTGCAACAATGCCACCAGAAGCTTGCGGTTGGTAGCTTCATCATCGACGATCAGAATGGTGGCTGCAGGGCTGGTCATGGCGACTAATGAAATGGATTTGGCGCGTCGGCACCTGGCTGCTGCGCCGCTGGCGACGAACGCAGGGCCAGCAACCCATCAATCGTCGCGTAAAACTGCTTATAGTTCAACGGCTTCGCAATATAGGCATCGCAACCGGCCGCCCGGCTGCGTTCCTGGTCGTCTTTCATCGCCAGCGCAGTCAAGGCAATGACGGGAATGGCGCAGGTCTCAGGGGCCTGTTTCAGCAAGGTCGTCGCAGCCAGTCCGTCCATGCCGGGCAACTGTATGTCCATCAGGATCAGGTCAGGCTGATGCGAGCGCGCCAGCGTCAGGCCGGTCTCGGCATCGACCGCACACAGCACAGAATGGCCGGCATGGCGCAACAATAACGAGGCCAACTTCATGTTGGCGGGATTATCTTCGATTATCAATATTCTGGCCATAACGACCTTTCAAAAAAGGCGACAGGGGCAGTGATCAAGGAGGCAACAGGGCGCGCCCTACCTCCGCAATGAAACGGGCCTGATTGAATTCCGATTTTTCGATCACATGCACCATTTTTTTCGCTGTGCCATTGAGCGCAGCACGTTCTTGCGCCGTTACTTGTTTCGCGGTCACGATCAGGATCGGAATGTGCTGCGTTTTGGGATCGTGCGACAAAGCATCGAGCACATCGAATCCACTCACGTCAGGCATCATCAGGTCCAGCAGTATCAAGTCCGGCTTGAGGCGCTGCGCCAGTGTAATCGCCTCGCTGCCGCCATAGGCGCGCACCACAGCATAAGCTGGCGCGGGCAGGAATGCAGCGATCACTTCGACCGCTTTCGGGTCGTCGTCGACGACCAGCACCGTATGGACGCGATCATGCGCCGAATCAAGCCCGAGATGAGTCAATGCCTCTTTCAACTGGGCCCGGCTGATCGGCTTTTGCAGCACGGTCGCGGCGCCACCGGGGACGGCAAATTCATGGCCAGCGCTGCCGGCGACGATCACCACAGGCACCGTGGCCAGCGTGCTCCGTTCGCGCAACCGCTGCAGCAATTCCCAGCCATCGATATCGGGCAAGCCGAGACCGAGCGTGATCAGGCTCGGCACCAATTGCGGCTCCAGGAGCAGCGCTTCCTCGGGCGAGGCGACGCGCTGAACGACAAAGCCCTCCGCTTCGAGCAACAGGCGCAACAAGTCGGCGGAAGGGTCGTCGCTCTCGATCACCAGTACCTTGCGCTCCCCAGGTTCGATTGCCACTTCTGCGACTGTGCCGATGGCCTCAGCAAAGGGTGTAAGCAGCGGCAACCAGACGGCGAAACGGGCACCCTCGCCTACTTCGCTCGCCACCGCGACCGTACCGCCGTGCAATTGCGCCATTTGCTTAACCATTGCCAAACCGAGGCCGGTGCCCTCGAATTTGCGCGCCAGACTGCTGTCGATCTGGCTGAAAGCCTGGAACAATTTCGCCATGTCCTCGCGTAAAATGCCGATGCCCTCATCGCTGACGCAGATTTCGATGAACTCCCTGTAGTCATTGTCAGCCAGCGGAAAACTGTGCACCGGCCACGGTCCGGGCAGCGTGCCAACAGCGCTGCGCAAAACACGCCGTGCGCGCAGCGTCACGCAGCCACCGCTGGCGCTGAACTTGACTGCATTGGCCAGCAGATTGTAGACAATCTGCTTGGTTTTGCGCATGTCGAGCTGGACTACGTCAAGGTCGTCGGCCGCATCGAGTTGGAGTTGAATGCGCTGCGTGGCCGCCTTTTCCCTGACGATCGACAGGCTGTTCGACAGCAGGCTGTTCAGGTCGACCGGTTCGAGTTCGAGCGCCATCATGCCAGCCTCGACCTTCGACAAGTCCAGAATGTCATTAATGAGCGACAACAAGTGCTGGCCGCTGGTGAAAATGTCGCCGATATATTCTTGCTGGGTCTCGCTCATCGGCCCCATCAAGCCATCCTTGAGCGCCTCGGAAAAGCCGATGATCGCATTGAGCGGCGTGCGTAATTCATGCGACATCGTGGCCAGAAATTCCGTTTTCATCCGGCTCGCATGTTCGAGCTGAATATTTTTTTCTTCCAGCGCACGCTCGAAGCGCTTGCGCTCGGTCACATCACGCGCCGCAGCAAACACGCCCAACACCTTGCCGGCATCATCGCGGTAGATGCTGGCGTTGTAGAGCACGTCGGTGATCTTGCCGCTGAGATGACGAATTGCCAGCGGGTAGTCGGTCACGAAACCCTTGGCAAAAACTTGCAAATAACCAGCGCGCGCTTGCTCGGGGTCGGTAAAGTAGTTGGCAAAGTCGCTTCCCACCAGATCAGATCGCAACAGCCCGGTGACCTTTTCGGTAGCGGTATTGACGTCGGTGATCTTACCCTCGGCGCTGATCGTCACCAGCGGATCAAGGCTCGCCTCAATCAGGCTGCGTGAATACTGGGATGCCAGCTGGAGCGCATCTTCAGCCTTCTTGCGCTCGGTCACATCACGCGCCGCAGCAAACACGCCCAGCACCTTGCCGGCATCATCGCGGTAGATGCTGGCGTTGTAGAGCACGTCGGTGATCTTGCCGCTGAGATGACGAATTGCCAGCGGGTAGTCGGTCACGAAACCCTTGGCAAAAACTTGCAAAT
>JBLHNV010000098.1:0-9015 GCA_047623125.1 Janthinobacterium sp.
CCGCTTTCACCAGCGGGCTTTTTTTTGCCTGTACTAACGCCAAACCGAAGACCGGATACGGCGCGGCCGGGTCTGACCAGGCCATTTAGTTTGGATAGCAATCGGACGCTGGCGCTCGGAACGCCCGACGCCGGGATGGCGCAGTATCAGCGTGATTTTCGCAATGGCGCCAGGATTGTCCGGGCGCACACCTTCCAGAGCGCCGCCCTAGCGAGCGAAAGATGTACCTGCTGCGTCACGGGTAAAAGCTTCGCTCATGTCGTGCTGCTGCGCGATAGTCATGCTCACCAGGCGTTGGACCGCGTATCGGTCACCCGTCCAGTTTGAACAGGCTGGTCGCTTCCAGGTCCAGCACCGTGATCGCGTGCTGGTTCAGCAAGCGCCAGTTCCAGCGAATCACGCCCAGCCAGGGCTTCGATGTCGACACTTTCGATTCGATTATGTCGACCTGTAACGTCAGCAAATCGTCGGGCCTTACCGGATGTGGCCACTTCACGTATGCCAGGCCAGGCGACGCATACGATTCAGAGCCTTCGAGAATGCTGGACACAACCATCTGCATGGCGATGGAACAGGTGTGAAAGCCGCTTGCGATCAAACCGTCCCAAGCGCCCGATTGCGCCCGTATGGGGTCGGTGTGGAACCATTGGTTGTCGTAGTTGCGGGCAAATTCGACGATCTCCGCCGCCAGCACGCGCGTGGGGCCCGCCTCGATGCGCCGCCCCTGATGCAGTTGCGCGAACTTCATGATGGCGGCCCGCCAAACTGCGGGACCCGCTTTTCTTTCAGTGCAGCCAATCCTTCGCGGGCATCGGCTTCGGCAAAACCCATGAACTCGGCATTGAGCGATGCTTCGAACGCAGGCCAGGCTGCTTGCAGCCAAAGGTTGAGCGAGCGCTTGGTATGGGCCAGCGCACCCGGGCTGCCCGCCGCCAGGCGCCGCGCGATGGAGAGCGCCTCGGGACCTACCTGCAAGGCGTCGAGCGCGACGCTCACCAGGCCAATGCGCTCGGCCTCCTCGCCGCTGAGCGTCTCGCATAGCAGTAAATAATACTTCGCCTTCGCCATCCCGCATAGCAAGGGCCACAACAGCGCCGCATGGTCGCCCGCGGCAACACCGAGTTTGGTATGGCCGTCAATCAGCTTGGCGCCTTTCGCAACGATCGAGATGTCGGCCAGCAGCGCAACGGCCAGACCGGCGCCCACTGCTGCGCCGTTGATCGCTGCAACGATCGGCTTGCCGCAGTCGACCATGCCGCGCACCAGCTCACGCGCCTCGCTCATCACGCGCGCGCGCACCGACTGACTGTCAAGCATGTTTTCGACCATGGCCATGTCGCCGCCGGCGCAAAAACCTTTGCCTTCGCTTTCCACCAGTATCACTTTGACTCCCGCATGCTCATCGAGCTGGCGCCAAATGCCGGCCAGAGCGCGGTGACCGCCCATATCCAGCACAGGCATGCCCCCCGCCGGCTGAAATACTACGTGGGCGATGCCGTCGGCGTCGATGTCGACCCGGAAGTTTGTGGTCTCGACCAATATCTGTTCCATCATGCCAATTTCCTTTTCGATCCAGTAGCGCTGGCGCAGCCGGGGGCTGACCCGATAACGTCCGCCCCGATAGAGCGCGCCCGGGTTGTCGAGCACTTTCACGTGAGGCGGTCAAAGTGACTCCAGAATGAGTCTCCCGGCTTCGCAACGAAGACGGTTCAAACAAATAAGAACGTCAATAGGTCTCGACGTGGAAGCGTCCCTCCTGAACCAGGCGCGCATGCAGCGCAGGCCAGTCGATGCCGGCGGCACGGCAACTTTCGCCGAGCGCCTCAAGCACGCCGGTCTCCATGCCTTTCAAGCCACAAATGTAGATGAAAGTATCCCCTGCCAGGATGTCGGTCAGCGCGCTGCCGGCCGCGCGGATCTTGTCTTGTACGTAGCTGCGCGGCTGGCCTTGCGCGCGCGAAAACGCCAGATGGATGTCGATGAACGCCGGTGGCAACTTGAGCAATGGCCCGAAGTAGGGAAGCTCCTCCGGACGGCGCGCGCCAAAAAACAGCATCAGTTTGCCGTCGACCGCCTTGCCTCTTGCTGCCAGGCGGCGGCGCTGCTCCGTCATTGCGCGCATCGGCGCCGAGCCGGTTCCCGTGCAGATCATGATGATGTTCGAGCCATTCTGGTTCGGCATCAGGTAGTTATTCCCGAACGGACCGACCACCTGCACTTGCGCCCCCTTGGGCAGATCGCACAGATAGTTTGACGCCACGCCCAGCGCTGGCGCACCGTTATGGTCGGTCACGACCCGCTTGACCGTCAGCGCCAGGTTGTTGTAACCGTCACGCTCGCCATCGCGCGCACTGGCAACCGAATACATGCGCAAATAGTGCGGCTTGCCGCTCGCATCGGCGCCAGGCGGGACGATACCGATCGACTGCCCCTCGAGCAGCGGAAAGAAACTGGCACCGAAATCGAGCACGATATGGTGAATGTCGCTCTCCGCTTCCTGCGCCGTGAGGCGGTAATTACCGGCAACCGTGGCCAGCACCGGCGCCTTGAGTGAATACAAATTCAGGTACGGATGTGCCGCCGACCATGGCGCGCGCGTCGATGATACCGTGATCGCGGCATTCACTTGCTGACCGTCTTGCACCAGCGGCGCCGCTGGCTGGTCGCCCGCTTCCGGCTCGGGCAGATCCTGTTGCGGCGGCAGGTCATCCCACGTCAGCTGTTCTGCAATGCTGTAGACATTGCTCGCCTCCACCGAGCGCCAATGGTCGATCGATCCGGTCGGGCAAGGCGATATGCAGGCGTTGCAGCCATTGCAGATCGCCGCGTCGACGACATAATTGCGCTCGTCGTGGGTGATGGCATCGACCGGACAAATTTCTTCGCAGGTATTGCAGCGAATGCAGATTTCAGGATCGATCAGGTGTTGCTGTATGAGGGCGAGTGGGTGCGCAGCGTTCATGTCAAGACCATCCAGTGCAAGCGGGTGAGTTGCCGCCCCCCTGATACCGTCGCTCTGCCAATGGCGCGACGGCGGGAGGGCTGGCGTGGTTTAGTTGAAACGGACGTATTCGAATTCGGCGCTCTGGCGGTTGATGCCAACCGGCGGCGGCGCGATCCAGCCGGCCATCTTGCCCGGTTCGGTAACACGTCCCATCAGCGAGGCAACGTAGGCGCGGTCTTCCTCGCTTGGCAGCCAGGCGGGCGCTTTCGTCGCCCATTCCGCTTCCGACAAGACCTGGCCAGCCGGCGAGATCTTGAAGTCGGCGAAGCTGCCGATATGGCGGTTGAATGCCTTGTGCGGGGTGCTGAGACGGAACGCCATGCCGGCCCTCTCGATCACCTTGTTCCAGCGCGCCACGCCGGCCACCGAATCACGGATGTAATCATCGCGCAGCACTTCATTGAGCGAGTTCAGCATCGGCATCTCGCGCTCGACCAGTTTGTCGCCCGATACTTCCAGAATGCGGTATTGCTGGTTCTTGAGCAGGTGGTCGTCGTCGCGCTTCATCTCTTCATAACGCCCTTTGAGGCCGGCGGTGTAAAAAGCGGCCGCATTCGACGACTGGTCGGCACCGAACAGGTCGATTGTCACGCTGAAGTGGAAATTCAGGTAACGCTGGATGGTCGGCAGGTCGATCACGCCCTTGCTGCGCACCTGCTCAGGATCCTCGATCCCGAACTCTTTCATGACTGCGCAAGTGCGGTTGATGACACGGGAAATCCCCGACTCGCCGACGAACATGTGATGCGCCTCTTCGGTCAGCATGAAGCGGCAAGTGCGCGCCAGCGGATCGAAGCCGGACTCCGCGAGGGCATTGAGCTGGAACTTGCCATCACGGTCGGTGAAATAGGTGAACATGTAAAATGCCAGCCAGTCCGGCGTCTCTTCGTTGAACGCCTCCAGGATGCGCGGCTTGTCCTGGTCACCCGAATTTCGCTGCAATAACCCTTCGGCTTCCTCGCGTCCGTCGCGACCGAAGTGCTTGTGCAGCAGGTAGACCATGGCCCACAGGTGGCGCCCCTCTTCGACGTTAATCTGAAACAGATTGCGCAGATCGTAGTTGGACGGCGCCGTCAGGCCCAGATGGCGCTGCTGCTCAACTGACGCCGGCTCGGTGTCGCCTTGCGTAACGATCATGCGGCGCAGGTTGGCGCGGTGTTCGCCCGGCACCTCCTGCCAGGCGTCAGTGCCTTTGCTTTCGCCGAAATTGACTTTGCGACCCTGCTCCTGCTGTGCCAGGAAAATGCCCCAGCGGTATTCCGGCATTTTCACATGGCCAAAGTTGGCCCAGCCTTCCGGCGTGACATTGATCGCGGTGCGCAGATAGACGTCGTGGTTGCTGGAATTGTCCGGTCCCATGTCGCGCCACCAGTTCAAGTAGTTCGGCTGCCACTGCTCGAGGGCGCGCTGCAAGGTCTTGTCCTCGGACAAGTTGACGTTATTCGGGATGGTTTCGCTGTAATCGATTGAGCTCACGGTAAATTCCTTTGGATAAATGGTTGGCACGAAGGGTGACGTTTACACACGACGGTTACACACGATTCATGTCGAATTTGGCTTTGTTGCCACTGCCGTAAACCTTCAGCGCACCAAACTCGCCGACGGCGTTGGGACGGATGAAGATCCAGTTCTGCCATGCGGTCAGGCGGCCGAAAATGCGGGTATCCATGTTTTCCTTGCCGTTGAAACGCAGATTCGCTTCTAGCCCGGTCAAAGCGTCCGGCGACATGCTGGCGCGCTCTTCCAGCGCCATGCGGGTCTCGTCGGCCCAGTCCAGGTCATCCGGGTCTGATGTGATCAAGCCGAGCGCCAGGGACTGCGCGGCGTCAAGCGCCTGACCCATGGTGGCGCGCACCGCATCAATCTGAGCTTCATCCTCGTAGAAACGGCGCGCAATGCGCGACTGCGCGGTGACCATCGGCAAGGTGCCGAAGTTGAGCTGCGACACGGTGATTTTCGGCGCACGGGCAGGCTCGCCCGGCAGCGCCAGCATATAAATGCGGTCGGCGCTCAGCGCAATTTCAAGCAGCGTGCCGGCAAAGCATGAATCTTCGTCGACCAGGGCGAACAGCGAGCGCGACGACACATCCAGACGCGCCAAAGTACGGCGCAGCAGACCGATGGTCTCGCGCACCAGCCAGTGCGACTGATGCGCTTCCAGCGTGGCGTCGGAAGCGATGACGGCGCCGGCGTCGCCACGCGTGTTGAGAATCCAGGTGCCGATATCAAGTTCATTGGTGCGCAGGTGCAAGATGGCATCGTCGAGTTCGCGCGCCATCTGCAGCGGCCACCAATTGACCCCAGCGGCCTCAATCCCGGCGATATCGGTTGGCTGGGCCCGGGAAGGGGCACGCACGGTCAAGGTCGCATTGCGGTTGGCGCGATTGATGGCGATGCTGACAAACTCATAATCAAGCGTGTCCGCGCCCTTCTCCTTGCGCAGCGCGGTCAATTGAACGCCCTTGCCATCTTGCGGGCGGTCGCTGCCTGCTGCCAGCGCCCGCGCGCGGTCAGCCACAACCTGTTGAAACCGGGCCGGCTTGGCCACCTCGTCGACCAGGCGCCAATCTTTTGCCTTCTGGCCGCGCACCCCTTCCGAAGTGGTGCAGAAAATATCGGCCAGGTCGTGCCGCACCTTGCGCTTGTCGGTCAGGCGTGTCAGGCCGCCAGTGCCTGGCAACACACCGAGCAGCGGCACTTCGGGCAGGCTGACCGATGACGAATGATCATCCACCAGAATGATCTCGTCGCAGGCGGCAGCGAGTTCATAACCGCCGCCAGCGCAAGCGCCATTTACGGCAGCGATGAACTTCAGGCCGGAGTAGCGGCTTGAGTCTTCCAGGCCATTGCGCGTTTCGTTAGTAAATTTGCAGAAATTGACTTTCCACGCATGGGTCGATTTACCCAGCATGAAAATATTGGCGCCGGAGCAAAAGATGCGGTCGCGACTGCTGGCCATGACAACAGTGCGCACTTCAGGGTGCTCGAAACGGATTCGTTGCACCGCATCGTGCAGTTCGATGTCCACGCCGAGATCATAGGAATTGAGTTTGAGTTTGTATCCCTCCTGGATGCCGCCGTCTTCGTTCACGCTCATCGTGAGCGTCGCGATTTGGCCCGCGCAGGAAAGGGTCCAGTGCTTGTACCGCTCAGGAGCGGTTTCGTAATTAACGTGCGGGGTGGTAGTCATGACGCTCCTTCGGGACAATGTAAAAGTTCGGCGAAAGCAATATGATGCATCTCTTGCTCTTTTAATGAACTATATTGCACCTAATCTAATAGGTCAAGCAAAAAAATGCAGGAGGTATCTCAGCGCATATAAACAGGCATCTGCCGCGCACGCACTGGCACAGCCGCATCCGATGGGCGCAGGATGCGATCGCCCTGCGCCAGTGCGACGCCGGCCGGCGCATGAGGCAAGTGGCCTCTACCAGGAGCAGGAATACGGTTTAGGAAAGGTGCAGGATTAGCGCAGGAGGTCGGAATTTGGCGCGGCAGCGGGCGGTGCCGCGCGCAGGGGGATTAGAAAAAAGCCTTGTCCTGCTTGAGGACGGCGCTGTGCAGCGCGTCGAGCAGGCCGACAAAGCTCGCTTCCTGAGTCATTTCGCTGGTATCGAAGGTATGGTCAGCCTTCGAGTAAAACTGGGCCCGACTTTCGAGAATCTGCTTCAGATCTTCCATCGCTTCCTTGTTACCGGACATCGGACGCGTATCGCCCTGGGCAACCACCCGGCCCATGTGATCTTCCGGCGATGCCTTCAACCATACCGTATAACAATGCGACAGCAGCAGATTGAACGTGGCAGGATCCGACACCACTCCGCCAGGCGTGGCAATCACCGCGCGCGGGAAGTTGCGCAAGGTTTCCTCTAGTGCACGATGCTCGTAGCGACGATAAGCATTGGCACCATATAACGCATGGATTTCGGCGATGCTGCACCCCACCAGTTTTTCGATCTGGCGGCTCAATTCGACGAAAGGGACCATCCAGTGGTCAGCCAGCATCTGCCCCAGGGACGATTTTCCGGCGCCGCGCAACCCGATCAGCGCCACCCGCTGGCGCCGCGCCGAATCGCTGGTGGGCGTATCGAAGATCCCGGCCAGCGCCGCGCGCGCCTTGGCTAATTCCTCTTCCGGACGGCCACGCAAAATCTCCCTGATCATCAGCCATTCCGGCGATGAAGCGGTCTCGTCGCCGATCATTTCGGCCAACGTACAGTTAAGTACCTGCGTCAACTGGCGCAGAAACTGGATGGATGCGTTGCCCACGCCCGACTCGACGTTGGCGACGTGGCGCTCGGACACCCCGGCCAGTTGTGCCAGCGCCTTGCGGGTGATGCCGCGCCGGCCACGCAGACTTTTCAGTCGCTCGCCCAGCGCGATCAGGAAGGGATCCTTGTCTTGTTCAGTCAACTCGGTCATATATCTGGAAAACCACTTACTAGAATGAATTGTGTTATGAATCACTATATTGACACACGCAAGATATTGCATCTATACTTATTTCAAGATGCACTATAAATAAGCGCCTCGGGTGCATTTTACCTGTTTGGCACCGCTGTGAACCTGCTCGGAGAACATAATGGATGTAAACGCATTTCAAACCTTGGTAGCGCGCATCACGGGCGAGATCGCCGGCGTCCCCCTCGACTCGTCGCTCGAAGCGCATCTCAACGCCGAGCACGGCCCCGGTAGCGCTACCTACGATGCACTCGCAGCAGCCTGCCAGGCCGGCGCGCGTGACGGCTGGCTGTGCAATCGTGAGGGTGGCGGCATCCGCTACGGTCGTGCGCTCAAGGCAACGGATGCCACTCACGGTTTCAGCGTCGATGTAGTCGACATGGAAAATATCGCCGGACCCCAGCATGCACATCCGAATGGCGAGATCGACCTGATCATGCCGCTGACACCAGGCGCCAGCTTCGACACCTATCCTGCCGGCTGGTGCGTCTACCAGCCAGGCAGCGCGCACCGCCCCACTGTTGCCGAAGGGCGCGCGCTGATACTGTACTTGCTGCCGAACGGCGCCATCGATTTCAGCGCAGCGCCAGCATGATTCCCTATCTCCGGAATTACCTCGCCGGCGCCTGGCAGAGCGAATCGACGATCAGCGCCACGCTGCTCGATCCGGTTACCGGCACCGCACTGGCCAACGCAGGCGGTCCAGCCACCGACTTGGCCGACCATTTTGATTTCGCACGCAGCCACGGCCGGGCGGGGTTGCAAGACATGCGCTACGGCCAGCGAGCAGCCATGCTGGGCGAAGTTGTCAAGGTGCTCCAGGCCAATCGCGAAAGCTATTACGACATTTCGTGCGCAAACTCGGGCACCACCAAGGCGGATTCCGCGGTCGACATCGAAGGTGCCTGTTTCACGCTGGGCTACTACGCAAAAATGGGTGCCGCACTCGAAAGCGGTGCGCTGCTGCTGGACGGCGAAGCCGCCAACCTGTCCAAGGACAAACTGTTCCAGTCCCAGCACGTGCTGGCCCCGGTGCGCGGCCTGGCGCTGTTCATTAATGCTTTCAACTTCCCGGCCTGGGGCTTCTGGGAAAAAGCCGCTCCCGCCCTCCTCTCGGGCGTACCGGTGGTCATCAAACCGGCCACGGTCACGGCCTGGCTGACACATCGCATGGTCGCCGATGTCGTCGCCTCCGGCTTGCTGCCACCGGGTGCGCTGTCGATCGTCTGCGGCAGTTCGGCCGGCTTGCTCGATGCGCTCAGCGGGTTCGACGTGCTGTCGTTTACCGGCTCGGCCGATACCGCAGCGCAGATCCGTTCGCACAAGGCCATCGCGCGCCATTCGGTGCGCACGAACATCGAGGCCGACAGCCTGAATTGTTCGATCCTCGGTCCCGATGCGGTGCCGGGCAGCGCGGCGTTTGCATTGTATGTCAATGAACTGGTGCGCGAAATGACCACCAAGAGCGGCCAGCGCTGCACTGCTGTGCGGCGCGCGCTGGTGCCGGCCGGCTGCTACGATGCCGTCGCCGATGCCGTGGGCGCAAAGCT
>JBLHNV010000099.1:0-8889 GCA_047623125.1 Janthinobacterium sp.
GGCCATCACTTGCGCTTCCAATTGTTTCGAGGTGGCATCGTGCTCGGCTTGGGACCAGGCACCAGTGACGATCAGGTGCTGCTTCAAGCGATCGATCGGATCGCCCAGCGGGAAGTGCGCCGAATCATCAGCTGGCCGGTATTTGGCAGGGTCATCGGACGTCGAATGCGGACCGGCGCGGTAAGTAACCCACTCGATCAGGGTCGGGCCGAGGTTGCTGCGGGCGCGCTCTGCAGCCCATTTGGATGCCGCGTAGACGGCCAGAAAATCATTGCCATCGACACGCAAGGAAGCGATGCCGCAGCCGACGCCGCGCGCGGCAAAAGTGGTGTTTTCGCCGCCAGCGATGGCCTGGAAGGTCGAGATCGCCCATTGGTTGTTGACGACGTTCAAGATCACCGGCGCCTGGTACACATGGGCGAAAGTCAGCGCCGTATCAAAATCAGCTTCGGCAGTGGCACCGTCACCGATCCAGGCCGAGGCGATTCTGGTGTCGCCCTTGATCGCCGAAGCCATCGCCCAGCCGACCGCCTGGACGTACTGAGTGGCCAGGTTACCCGAAATCGAGAAAAACCCTGCGCGGCGCAATGAATACATGACCGGCAACTGGCGGCCCTTGAGCGGGTCGTGCTGGTTCGACATCAGCTGACAAATCAACGCCACCAGTGGCACCTCGCGCGCCATCAGGATGCTTTGCTGGCGATAGGTCGGGAAGCACATGTCGTCGATATTTAACGCCAGCGCTTGCGCGGCGCCGATCGCTTCTTCGCCCAGGCTTTGCATGTAGAACGACATTTTTTTCTGGCGCTGCGCGATCAGCATGCGAGCGTCAAAAATGCGCGTCAACATCATCGCGCGCAGCCCCGCGCGCAGCACATCGACAGCTATTTCGCCAGCCCACGGACCGACGGCATGGCCATCGTCATCGAGCACACGCAGCAGCGAATAGACCAGATCGCGGGTGTCAACAGGCAATATATCAAGAGGCGGTTTGCGCACTTCGCCGGCGGGCGACAGTCGCAGATAGGAAAAATCGGTCGCATGGCCCGGACGCCCTGAAGGCTCCGGCACGTGCAGACGCAGTGGTTGATTCATGTCACTCCTTCGCGCGCGATTGTGTCGCGGGTTTGTCATGATGCTCGGTTCGGCGTACGGTTTGTGACCACGCCGACCTGATGCTGCGTCGCTATCTGCGAGTTTGTCGCAGATAGCAGTATGAATCGGACGTCAGTCGATCGATTCAAGTATCCATGGTGGTTGGCAGCCTGTCAACCCGGATTTACTGCAGGAATTTGCTGCATTACAGCAGCCGGGCTGCCATGGGTGACAAACCTGA
This sequence comes from Janthinobacterium sp., assembly GCA_047623125.1. Lineage (GTDB taxonomy): Bacteria > Pseudomonadota > Gammaproteobacteria > Burkholderiales > Burkholderiaceae_D > Janthinobacterium. Next base: position 1,337 of record JBLHNV010000099.1, read on the forward strand.
CATCCCCGAAAAACCCGACCGGACTCAGCTTACGTGCATGCGCTTGTGCATGCTGCGCAGTGCCAGCCAGACGGCGCCGACGACGACTGGCACCAGAATGCCGGTCACCACGTCGGGATTGCCGATCCAGCCGGCCACCTTGGCCGCCTTGCCTGCATAGCTGAGCAAACCGATCATGTAATAGGAAATGGCCACCACCGACAAGCCCTCGACCGCTTGCTGCAAGCGCAATTGCTGGGCTGCGCGCGCATTCATCGACTGCAGGATTTGCCGGTTCTGGCGCTCCTGCACGATGCCGACCCGGGTGCGCAACAAGGCATTGGTATTGGCGATGCGCTGCGCCAGAGCGGCTTGGCGGCTGGCCATCGCCTGGCACGTATTCATGGCCGGCGTCAGGCGCCGATCCATGAATTCGCCGACCGTTGGCACCCCTTCGATGCGCACTTCGCGCAACTCGTCGATGCGTGCGTTGACAAGCCGGAAATACGCTTCCGAAGCCGAGAAACGGTAACTGTTTTCAAGCGACAGTTTTTCAATGCGCGCGGCCAGGCGGGTAATGTGATCGAGCAACGCTTGCTCGGCTTCGCCTTCCTGTTCCGGACGCAGGGAGACGAGCGCCGCGTCCGTTTCCACCATCGCCGCGGCCAGCGTCGCCAGTTCGTTTTCGATCGCATTGAGCAGCGGTGCCGCATGCTGCGCATGCGGCAAGCCAAGCAGCGCCATCATCCGGTAGGTTTCGATTTCAAGCACGCGCTGGACCAGGCGTCCCGCCTGCGGCGCCTGCAACCCGACGTCGCGGATCACGAAGCGGTTGAATCCATCGGACTGTATCGCGAAATCGGTCCATAGTTCGCCGCCTTCCAACACCTGACTGCCGACCAGCGTACTGCCTTCGAACACGCGCTGCAAACCTTGCGCAGACGATTCCGGCGTACCGCTGGTGCAGTCAAACACGACATGGGCAGCAACCATGATTCGCCCTTTCAGGTCCAGCAACCATTGCTGCGGAATCTGAAACAAGGGCATGCGTTTGAATGCCTTCTCCACTGACAGATTGCTCTCCTGGCGCTCGGCAAAGGTATAGGTCGCAAATTCGGTATGGCATTCCCACTTCATGCGCAAGCGCCCGAAATCGTGGTAAAAATATTTGGCTTCGACGGCCGGTGCGGCGACGCCAAAATGGGCGCATAGCGCCGCCAGCGTCGTATGCTGCGCGACCGCGTTCGAGATGCCGGACCGGGACTCGTCGCTGCCATAGACGGCCAGATGCGAAATCGCTTCCGGTGCATCGAGTTGCAAGAAGGGGCGGGAATGGATCTCGGCCGCCAGCGGCGCCCTCAATACGTGGTTAAGACTGGAATAAATGATGGACATAGGCGTCGTCGTAGGTAGCGTCATTGAGGACGTCTTGAGTTAAATTATTGCAAAGTGTCCAAGCTGCGGCAATCGGGCTATTTTGCTGGAAAAATTGCAGTATATCTACATTCCAACAAGATAAACAATCTGCGGCGCGGCGGCGGCGCAGCGCGGCAGTGACCAACGCGGGGTTAAACAGGCAAAAAAACAGGCTGCCAACGCACACGCCCAGCGCCACCGGGCGCGCCACGAGGCCAATCCGGTGCCAATGCAACTGCTGGCCAATACCTGTATCGCGACCCCGATTCAGTTGAATGGATCAAGCGGCAAGCCGACGCGGCAACTGAGCATCCCGGTGCGCGCTGCCGTGGCGCATCACGCATCCATGACGTCCCTCCATGCGCAAGCGCCACCGCACAACCTGATCAGGACAAGCCCCAGCAATGCAAGCGCATGCCCGGGCGTCGCTCAAGGGCGCGAGCGTACTTCCAGCAATCGCTGCTCGTCGATCGTTTCCGTGATCAAGGATATTTCCAGCGCCAGCAACTTGACGATATCGTCGGCGCTGACGATGCCGAACAAGCTGCCGTCCTGCGCAATGACGGGCAAACGGCGCACCAGATTACCCCGCATCAGACGCAAAGTCTGGATAAATCCGCTGTCGAAGCCCACCGCCACCAAAGGCGAACTCATCAAATCGCCGGCCGAAAACGCCGTCGCATCGACCTGCAGCGCGATCGTTTCAAGCACGATGTCGCGGTCGGTCACGATACCGACAGGGATGCGCAGCGCGCCCTCTTGCCGTACCACGACCACGTCGCCGACATGATGCTTGCGCATCAATGCAGCCACATCGGCAATCGCGGTGTCAGGCGCGCAGCAAACCGCGTCAACGGTGCAACATTCACTGATAGGCATGATTCACTCCTGAGTGTATGGTCATGCTGCGCTGTTAGAGACACCGGCACATCGATGTGATCGACAAATCAGCGCTGGGCAGCATGACGGGGGTGAAAACTCCATCTTGAGCGGCCATGGTGGCCCGCGCTCTGATCTGGATCAGCAATGTCCATGCATCCTGAGACCGGCACTAGCGTCGCGCTCACACTGCCGCCGCGCATGAGCAATCGCGTGCCAGGTCGCGCTGCAACCGTCACCAACGCCGAGCCCGGAACACAGGCGCTGGTGTACACTCGCACGCTGACCAACATAAATGCCAACAGGCAATATCAATCCGATGAAGACCGACCAGACAGCCGCATCCCTTCCAACGGCATTGAGCGGACGCGACCTGGCTGCGGCGCTGTGCGTCGTCGTCATCTGGGGCACTAACTTCGTCGCGATGAAAGTGGCCTTGCGCGATTTCACCCCCTTCCAGCTGGGCGCGGCGCGCTATCTGTTTGCGATACTGCCGCTGATCTTGCTGATCAAGCCACCCAAGCTGCACTGGAAATGGGTGGTGTCCTATGGTTTGCTTCAAGGCATCGGGCAATTCGGCTTATTGTTCATTGCGCTGCAGGTCGGCATGACGGCAGCGCTCGCATCGGTGCTGGTGCAGACCCAAGTGTTTTTTACCGCGCTGTTTGGCTTCGCGCTGCTGGGCGAACGGATAGGCCGCGCGCTCATTGGTGGCTTGATCCTGGCCGCGCTGGGTCTGGCATGTTTTGCACTCAACTACATTCAGCCCGACAGCGCGGCCGTGACCGTTGCCACCACCAGCGCGCTCGGCTTCGTGCTGTGCCTGGGCGCTGCGGCGATGTGGGCCGCATCGAACATCGTCGTGCGCCGCGCGCAGCAATCAGCGCCCGATTTCAATGCCGTCGCATTCCTGGTGTGGAGCAGCCTGATACCGATCGTTCCGTTCATCGTCTTGTCGCTGACGTTCGATGCGCCGGCAACGCGTTGGCACTGGACGGCTGCGCCGTTGAGCGCCTGGCTGGCGCTCGCGTATCTGGGCTGGATGGCGACGATACTCGCCTACACACTGTGGACCGGCCTGTTCAAGCGGCATCCGGTGACACGTGTCGCGCCGTTCAGCCTCGGCGTGCCTTTGATCGGCATCATGACCGGTATGGTCGTGCTCGGCGATAAAATTACCGCGTGGCAGTGGGCCGGCATCGCACTGGTGGGCGCCGCTCTGGTGTGCGTGCTGAGCGGCGAGCGTATTTTGAAAAAACTGACTGCGCGAGCCGCCAAATAAACATCCGCATCGGCCGGACCGACTGCAAACGATCAGGGCCAGCGCATCGTCGATGGGCTGGCCCTGATTTGAATTGCGACGCTGTCAAAACCGGCTCAACAGACGACTCGAAGCGGCGCTTGCAACGCCGCTCCTGAAGCCCCCTATTCGGGCGCGCTCTCCGTCTTGCGCGGACGACGGCTGCGCGCAGCAGGCTTGGCCTTTGGCGTCGCTTCGGCTGGCGTCGCTTCGGCTGGCTGCGCTGCAGGTGCCGCTACTTCGGCGAGCACTTTTTTCGCTGCAGGCTTGCGCGGGGCACGGCTCTTGCGCGCCGGCTCACTGGCTCGCTGTTCATCCGCTGCTGGCGTGACGACAACGCTGGCAGGCTCAAATGCCGGTGCCGGTTCAAACATCGTCGGCTCCAGCGTGGCCCGTTCCGGCGCAGGTGCAGGTGCAGGCGTTGCCGGCTCAAACATCGACGGCTCCAGCGTGGCCCGCTCAGGCGCCGGCGTTGCCGGTTCGAACATTGAAGGCTCCAGCGTGGCCCGCTCACCGGTAGCGGTGCGACCGGATTGATCACGTCCGGAGCGCCCGCGGGCGCCTCGGCCACCACGGCGCGACTCGGACGATTCCCGGGTCTGCTGACTTGCCTGGGGCACCGCCGGCGCTGGCGCAACTTCGTTCACTGGCTCAAATACCGGCTCCAGCACCGGCTCAAGCACGGCATCGCCCCCTGCCGGCCGGTGCGCATGGCCTTCGCGTCCATCGCGCCGGCCAGCGGCAGGCTTGCGCCCTGCGCGATTGCTGCGGCGTGGCTGCTCTTCCTGCGGTGTTGACTCAAGCACATCCAATACAGTGCCCACGTCAAGCACCCCTTCGCTGCCCGCACCGCCGGTACTGGCGCTGCGATAGACGTAGGCGCCGGACTTCTCGTCGCGACCAAATTCAAGCAAGCCGCGGTTTTGCGCCTCTTCGAGCAAGTTGCCGAAAGTCCGGAAACCGTAGTACGACTCGCTGAAATCAGGCTTGCGACGCTTGATCGCTTCCTTTAGCATCGAGGCCCAGATCTTGCCGCTGTCGCCACGTTCGGACACCAGCGCATCGAAGGTATCGACCGCCATTTCGATCGCCTGGCTCTTGCGCACTTCGAGCTCTTCCTTGCGCTGGCTCGCTTCGTCGGGCGAGCGTTTGGGCGCCGGTTCGGCCACTCTGGCATCACGTTTGGCGGCCACGCGCCGGCTTTCGCGCACCAGATCATCGTAAAAAATGAATTCGTCGCAATTGGCGATCAACAGATCGGATGTCGATTGCTTGACGCCGACGCCGATCACATACTTGGCGTTCTCGCGCAGCTTCGACACCAGCGGTGAAAAGTCCGAATCGCCGCTGATGATGACGAAGGAGTTGACATGCGATTTTGTGTAGCACAAGTCGAGCGCGTCGACGACAAGGCGGATGTCGGCCGAATTTTTGCCGGACTGGCGCACATGCGGGATTTCGATCAGCTCGAAATTGGCTTCATGCATCGTTGCCTTGAAGCCCTTGTAGCGATCCCAGTCGCAATACGCCTTCTTGACGACAATATTACCTTTCAGCAATAGCCGTTCGAGCACAGGCTTGATGTCAAATTTTTCGTAGTTTGCATCGCGCACGCCGAGTGCGACATTTTCAAAGTCGCAAAATACCGCCATGTTGATATTGTCATTGGATGAAGCCATCTTGTTTTTGTTCTCCAGTAAAAAAGGTGCCCGAACGCGTACCTGAACGGCTAAAGGCAGATTATACCAACCGCCGCCACAGAGCTGCGCGCGGCGCTACGGAAAACGAATCCGGCGCCGGCCAATTGGAAGCAATCGATATGTCAGGGCTGGCCGCATGTGGCGATCGCGTTCGTCAGCCACGCCGCATCGACTTCGCCCAGATGCGCCGCGCAGATCCGGTGCGATGCATCGAGCATGACCGTGTACGGCAACCCATGGAGGCGGTCGCCAAAGCGCGTCAACAACGCCGCAGGCTGGGATGGCGCCGCCAATTGCAGATAGCTCAGTGCTTGCCGACGCACCAGTTGCAGCGCATGCTGGCGGTCGTCGACGGCGATGCCGATGAAAGCGATCTGCGACGGTAATCGTGCTTGCGCATCCAGCAATGGCATTTCCCGAATGCACGGCGGACATTCGCTGCTCCAGAAATTGATCAGCACAGGATGCCCGGCCAGTTTGGCATGGCTGGACAGGCGCACGAATTGCGATCCGTCGAGCGCGGCCAGTTCGAAATCCATGAGCGACGCAGAAAAGGATGGCGTATCTTGTGCTGCGATGGCGGCACCGGCGCAACTGGTGCAAAAAAGCAGCAGCGCGCCAAGACGCCGCCATCGCTTGGCAACCATCCTCATGTCAATACGCCAGCTTGACGCCGGCGTACAGCGAACGGCCCAGGTTCGGCCCCCAGATATGCGTGACATCGAGCGCGCCGCGGGCATTCACCCACAGATAGCCATCCCTTTTTGCCTGCTGGTAATCGAACAAGTTGTTGACGCCAAAGTAAGTCGACACCGTCTTGTTCCACTGATACGCCGCGCGGGCATCGACGACCCAGAAGCCCGGGCTGCGCTCAGGCTTGGCCGTGCCGTCGAGGTTATAACGCGGGTTGTCGGCACAGTCGTAAAACCTGGCCAGGTCTTGCGAACCGGTCCAGGTCGCGCCGGCATGCAGATCCCACGGCCCGGCGTCATGTTCGACGGCCAGGCTCAGCTTGATTTCGGGGCGCGCGAACAGGCTGCCCTGGTAGTCGCTGGCATTGAAACGGTAACGGTAACGCTCAATGCCGATCGTCAGTGCATCGGCCGGCGTCACCTGCCAGGTGCCAACCAAGTCGGCATTGTCAACCGTGTACGCGCTGGCACTAGGGCGCAGCAGGTAATTGCCCGAATTGGCCGTGTCGTCGACGAACAAGGCCATGTCCCTGATCCGCGTGTGATTGAGCGAAGCGGTCAGCGCAACACGGTCGCCGGCATAGCTCCACGCGTAGGACAGGTTGTTTGACTTCTCCGGCACCGCTTGCGAGCGATCAACCCCCGGCGCCGACAATACCGCATGTTCAAGTTCAAAAAACGAGGTCGGCAGCCGGAAACCCGTGCCCACGGCGAAGCGGCTGGAGACATTGTCCGAGTGATGCCATAACAGGTTCAGGCGCGGCGTCGTGATGTCGCCATACACATTGTTATGGTCCCGGCGGATGCTGGCATTGGCTTCCAGACGCTGGTCGAAGAACGCCTGCTCAGCTTGCACGAACACGGCCGGCGTGCGGTAAACATAGGCATCGGTGTCAATGCGTTCGATGCCAAAAGTCGGTGATGACGGGTCCAAACTGGTCGCGCGGCTGTGCAAGTCTTCGTAACGGTAGTCGATGCCAAGCGTCACTTGCGCAGCGCCGACCGGCACTTGCAAGCTGGCATCAAGATAATATTGTTTTTGCTTGCCGAAATAATCGGCATCGCCGCCGTACCAGGAATCCTGCCGATGATCGGCGTAAGCGACGCCGAAGTGCAACTTGTTGTCGCCGAACTGGCGCTCGGCGGTCGCAACGAACTGGTCGCGCTTGGTGAAGATGATCTGCGCCAGGCCAAAGCGGCCATCGTCATAGGCCGGCGCCAGAGCGCCGTCGGCCGGAGTGATCCAGCTGTTCGCGACCGGCGATCCATGCGGCCCTTTGCTGAAATCGAAGGGGTTGCCGCGGGTATCAGCGCGCACGCCGGCATAATCGTTGCCGAGCGGGCCGCCGATGCGCTTTTCATCGATATGGTCGACACGGCTCTTGACCTTGAAGCCGCCAATATCGTCCAGAAACAAACTAAAGCCAGCCAACTGACGGTCGTAACCGCCATATTGGGACACCCCGGTGCCGATGCCATCGACGCTGTCGTGGCGCTGCATCGTGCCGCTGATGGCGATGGCGCCCCCCTCGAACGTCTTGGCACCATACACGCTCGCGCGCCGGAAACCATCGCTGCCGGCGCCGA
>JBLHNV010000100.1:0-8865 GCA_047623125.1 Janthinobacterium sp.
TTTTATTGAAATGCCTGGCTATGATGACATTCATTCACATCGAGGAGTTGACATCATGGTCACGACACACAATCTTGGGTACCCGCGCATAGGCGCCAAACGCACATTGAAATTCGCACTGGAAGATTATTGGAAGGGCAAAAGCGGGGGCGACGATCTGGATAAAATCGGCGCCGGCTTGCGCCAGCAGCACTGGCAAGACCAGCAGGCGCTGAACCTGGCGCCGGTCGGCGATTTTTCCTACTACGACCAGGTGCTGGACATGAGTTTTATGCTTGGCAACGTGCCGCAGCGCGTACGCGGTCTGGACGGAACCGCGCGCGACAATTATTTCCGCGTGGCGCGCGGGCGCTCGGCCAGCGACACCGGGTGCAGTTGCGTGCGGGCCGGCGAAATGACCAAGTGGTTCGATACCAATTACCATTACATCGTGCCCGAACTGGCGGCAGACACCGCGTTCGCGCTGGATGCATCGGCGCTGCTGCAACAACTGGAGCAGGCGCGCCGACTTGGCATCAACGCGAAGCCGGTGCTCATTGGCCCGCTGACGTATCTGTGGCTGGGCAAGACCATTGATGGCTCCGACAAACTGGCGCTGTTGCCCCGCTTGCTGCCGGTCTATGCACAACTGCTGGCCAAACTGGCCGAACAAGGTGTTGAATGGGTGCAGATCGATGAGCCGATCCTGGTCACCGAACTCGATGCAAAGTGGCAGCAAGCCTTCGTCACAGCCTACGATGCGCTCAAGGAGCGCGGCGTCAAGCTGTTGCTAGCCACCTATTTCGGCACGCTGCAAGGCAATCTGGCGCTCGCTTGCAGTTTGCCGGTGCAAGGCTTGCATGTGGATGCGATCAACGCGCGCAGCGAGGTCGGCGACGTGATCAAGCAATTGCCGCAGGACCGCGTGCTGTCGCTGGGCGTCGTCGATGGCCGCAATATCTGGAAAACCGACCTGAGTGCGACGCTGGACTGGCTGGAACCGCTGCAGCGCACACTGCAGTCGCGCCTGTGGATCGCGCCATCTTGCTCGCTGCTGCATGTGCCGGTGGATCTCGACAGCGAAACGGCGCTCGCATCAAGCATCAAGCCATGGCTGGCATTTGCGCGCCAAAAGCTCGATGAAGTGATTGCGCTGGCCGCCGCGCTTAATTACGGGCGCGCAGCCGTGGCGCTCGAACTGGCTGCCAATCGCGCTGCGCAAGATGCGCGCAGCGCGTCCTCTGCGACCTGCAATGCGCAGGTCAGAACCGCCGTGGCCGGTATCGGCAGCAGCCTCGGACAACGCACCAGCAGCCATGCGCAGCGCGCCATCAAACAGGCGGCGCTGCTGCAATTACCTTTGTATCCGACGACGACGATCGGCTCCTTTCCGCAAACGGCGCAGATCCGTCAGGCCCGCAGCCAGTATCGCAGCGGCGCGCTTGATGCGCCAGCATACAAGTTGTTGATGCAAGCCGAAATTGCGCGCTGCGTGCGCGAGCAGGAGGCGCTGGGCCTCGACGTGCTGGTGCATGGCGAAGCCGAGCGCAACGATATGGTCGAATACTTCAGCGAGCAGTTGGATGGTTATGCGTTCAGCGAATTTGGCTGGGTCCAGTCGTACGGCTCGCGCTGCGTCAAGCCACCGATCCTGTACGGCGACATCAGCCGGCCAAAGGCGATGACGGTCGAGTGGAGCACGTATGCGCAATCGCTGACCGACAAGCCGATGAAGGGCATGGTCACCGGACCGGTCACGATGCTGAACTGGTCTTTCGTGCGCAACGATCAGCCGCGCTCGGCATCGTGCCGGCAACTGGCGCTGGCGATCCGCGCCGAAGTGCAAGACCTGGAGCGGGCTGGCATCCGCGTGATTCAGATCGATGAAGCTGCGCTGCGCGAAGGCTTGCCACTGCGCAAGGCGCAGTGGCGCCGCTATCTGGACTGGGCCATCGAATCGTTTCGGATCAGCGCCAATGGCGTCACGGATGCCACTCAGATCCATACGCACATGTGCTATTCGGAATTCAACGACATCATCGCCCGCATCGCCGACATGGATGCCGACGTGATCACGATCGAAACGTCGCGCTCCAGCATGGCCTTGCTGGCCGCTTTCGATGACTTCAACTACCCGAATCAGATCGGCCCCGGCGTCTATGACATCCATACGGCGAACATTCCCAGCCAGGAGCAGATGGTGGCGCTGATACAAAAAGCGGCGCAGCGCATTCCCGCGGCGCGGCTGTGGGTGAATCCGGATTGCGGCTTGAAGACGCGCGGCTGGCCTGAAGTCATTGAAGCGCTGGGCAACATGGTGGCAGCAGCCAAGACGCTGCGTAGTGGCGTGCCGGCTTAGCGGTTTGTCCTTCATCGCCAGCAAACCGCCAACCGGAGCAGCAAAAGCCTGGCAAGCGCTGCCAACCCTGGCCAGTCTCGCTTGCGTGTTGTCGCATTGCCAGATCAGTGCTGGTGACAACATCCGCGCAATTTGACTGATATCAAATCTTTAAAATCTGCGATGGAGAGACTGATTGAACCCGGGTTGGGTCTGGCCCCGATCAGGAGATTGCTTTGCGTGACTGCGCCCGATTGTCGCAGCGTTGCTTGATCGGGCGGTGTCTTCAGATGGTGCCGGGTCAGGTGCTGTGCGGCTGTTGGTGCAAGATTTCTCTGTTCGGTGCAAAAGGGGACGCCGCCAGTTGCGTCAGCCTCGATGCGGCGATCAGTGTTCAATCACATTCTCTCTGCAGAGGTCATCATGGAACGCCGGGAAACTTCAATCAAGGAAAACGGATCTGGCGCCAATGGCGCCTCCGGGGCAAATGGCCATTCGTCGCCGGTGAGTTACGTGCCGGTTCCATCGGCGCCGTATCGGCTACATCGCAAGGCGGCGCAACTGACAGTGGAGCCCGGCAAGCCGCGGCTGAAGCCGGAACCGACGCCGATCCCGCTGCCTTTTGCGTTCGGGTCGCGGGTGTTGATGTGGAAACAGGATCCCTCGGTGGCTGAAATCGGTACCCGAAAAACCTTCCTGCCCGGTATCGTATTGCAGGGGCCGCGCGACGCGCGCATCACGTTCGGCGTGCCGGGGATTCCTGCGGTCAGTCCGAATGCGTTTGGCGATTACATCATGGCGCCCAATACCGATCAGTTCGACGCCGTGCATACGTATGCCGTCGTGCGCCAAACCTTGACGATGTACCAGCGTACGCTCGCCGCCGCCAGCGCCGGCGAGCCCACACCGTTGCCATGGCAATGGAATGCGGTCGGCAATACCGACCCGGTCCAGATCTTCCCGCATGGCTTGCCCAACGTCATGAACGCGTTTTACAGCCGCTCGGCAAAAGCGCTGAAATTCGGCGATTTTATTCCGACCGGAGCGACGTCGCGCGTATACACGTGTCGTTCATTCGACATCGTTGCGCATGAGACCGGGCACGCGGTGCTCGATGGCTTGAAGCCCGACTGGTTGCTGGCCAGCAATCCCCCGCAAACGGGTGGCTTGCATGAGTCCTTCGGCGACATTACTGCAATCTTTCTGGCCCTGTCGCAACTCGATCAGGTCGAGGCGGTCATCGCCCAAACCAAGGCCAATTTGCATGACAAGACCTTCCTGGCCGACCTGGCCGAACAGTTCGGTCTGGCGCTGGGCCGGCCGAACGGTTTGCGCAATGCCGACAACGATCTCAAGTTGTCGCAAGTGGGGACCGAAGTGCATGCGATTTCGCAGGTATTCACCGGCGCCATCTACGATATTCTGGCGGATATTTTTGCATTCGAGCGCGAGCCTGGCATCAAGGACGATGCCCTTGTGCTGCATGGCGTCGGCGAATATTTACGCAGTCTGGTCTTGCGCGCACTGATCGCCGCGCCGAATACGGCAGCCACGTATGCGCACGTGGTCAACCAGATGCTGCAAATTGCCAATGCCGACGGCAAACCGGTCCAATACAGCAACTTCATTCGTAACCGTTTCACGATCCGGGAAGTGGTCTTCTCGGCGACTGCGCTGACCGAAGACCATGCGCACGGCATCAGGCTCGAAGTGGATGTGGTGGATGATCCGAATGCGGTGCAGGACCGCCGGGCATGCTGCGGGACGATGACCCACACCGAGTATTTCGATGTCGAGAGCATACTCAACGATGAATTGAAGGCGCTGTCGAAGTGGTGCAAGGATCACGCCTCGGAACAAGGCGGCAGCGGCGAAAATGCCCCCAGGTACGGTGCCAAACCGGGCGCGGTTGCCGGCCCGGACAAGGGCGTTGGCAAAGTCGCTCGCAAAGGCGCTGGCAAAGGAGCAGAAAAGAGCGCCTGATCGCCAGTGTGCATGCAACCGGTTTGCTCCGTATTTGAAGGGAAAGCTGGGAGTGTCTTGCGGGCGCGCCATGCATCTGCATGGCGCTATGGTGGACGTTTGAAGAGATCATCATGAACATAGTGGCAACAGGGGAAGGCGGCTTTGCCGGAGCATGCAATCGCTATAATATTGATACCGCGCTGGCGCCCGAAGGAAAAGCGCTGGAAGCGGCATTCGAGGGCATCGGTTTCTTCAGCGCCAGCGCCGATGCGACGCCGGACGCGATCGGGTTTGACCTGATGCGCTGGCGCATCACGGCGGACGACGGGGCGCGCCAGCACACGGTTTCTTTCGTCGAAGACGGCAGCGCTGAAGCGGTGCCGTGGCAGGATTTGCGGCAGCTGATCAAGGCCGCGCAGTGACGCCATGGCGACAAAAACGGGTGCAGACAGTCATCCGTGGCCCTGCGCGCCTGCACCTTCGCACCCTCCATATGTCAAGCCGCCTTGGCTTTCGCCTGCTTGCAAGGTTTGCTCAATAGAATGGCCCACCGGCGATGATGCCGACGCCTGCCACGATGCTGGAATACGCGACCTGGAATTGCTTCGCCATATATGCGCCCGACGACAGTGCGGATACCGACATCTGTTGCAGTCAATCTGGCAGGACGGCCGCTTGAAGGCTTGATTCCAGGGCAGCATGCGAGCTTGCCGGCAAAGACGGGACACACATGAAAAAGCCCGCTGTTTTGCGTTGTGTGCGGATGCGCAGCAAGCTTGCCGATGAGTAGAGATCGGGCGCAGGAAGTGAGATCAGGAGTTATGGCGCGGCGGTGACGCGAAACTTGATCGTCACTAAGTCGGCGACCATGGAGGTGTCTTTCCATTCGCCTTCGCCGATATTGAATGCCAGCCGCTTGATCGGTAATGCGCCTTCGAATACCTGTTTTCCGGCATCACTCTTGACGCTTAAAGGGAAGGTCACGACGACCGTCTTGCCCTTGATTGTCAGCTTGCCGGTAACGCTCAGTTTGCCGGCAGTCAGCGGCGTGATCGCGCTGGAGACAAAGGTCGCTTGCGGGAACTGGCTGGAGTTGAACCATTCCTTTTTTGCCACTTCCTGGTTCATTTCCGCCTCACCCAGGTCCAGGCTGGCGGTGTCGATGTCGACCTTCGCCGTCGCCGCGGCGGGTGCTTGCGGGTTGTAGTCGATGACGATATTGAACTTTCGGAACGACGCTTCGACCGGCACGTTCATCTGCTTGAACACGGCCGACACGCTGGACTTGGCGTTATCGGTCTTCAGCAGGCCAGCGGCGCTGACAGCGAGCGAGAGTGCCAGCAGGGAGGCGAATAAGGCGCGTTGCTTGGTTTTCATGAAAGGTTCTCCGTGAGTGTATCAATCCGATCAGATCGGATCAGGGCAGCATCCGTTGCAAGATGCCGTTGCGGTCGATGAACTGGTGTTTCAGCGCCGCGGCCACATGCAGCGCGACAAAGCCGGCCAGGCTCATGGTCATAACATAATGCAGGTCTTTTAAAAGAGGCTTAAGTTCCGGGTTGGGCGCGATGATGGCCGGCAACTGGATCAGGCCCAGATACACGACCGGCACGCCGGCAGCGAGCGTGTACAGGTAGCCGGAAACGGGCACTGCAAGGATCAGGAAGTACAGCAGCAGGTGCACGCCATCGGCAGCCTTCGCTTGCCAGGCGGGCGTGCCGGGTGGTGGCGGCGGCGGCGTGTGCGTGGCGCGCCACAGCGTACGAATGCACGCCACGGCAAAGACGGTCACTCCCAGCCATTTGTGCCATGAATAGTACCGCAGCTTGGTCGGCGTGATGCCGTGGATGTCGGTCATGATCCAGCCCAGCGTGAAGGCGGAAACGATCAGCAGCGCACTAAGCCAGTGCAACAGCACCGCAGTCGTGGTGTAGCGTTGTTTGGTCGCAATCCGTATCGCATGGCTGGCTTTCGCAGGGCTTTGCATGGTCGGCTTTCGGAGTTGGCGATGGCTGGCAAACTGGCAGGTACGTCTGCGGTGCCGGGCAGCACCGCAGACGTATTTAAATCGCGCGCGCCAGTTTGGCCGCGATGCCGATGTAGTTGGCCGGCGTCATCGCCAGCAGCAAGTCTTTCGCGTCTTGCGGGATCTCCAGCGTGACGATGAATTCGCGCAGCGCGTCCTTCGAGATGCCTTTGCCGCGCGTCAATTCCTTGAGTTGCTCGTAAGGGTTGGCGATGCCATAGCGGCGCATCACCGTTTGCACTGGCTCGGCCAGTACTTCCCACGTCGCATCGAGGTCCTGTTCCATGCGCGCCGGATTGACTTCGAGCTTGTTCAAGCCGCGCAGGCAGCTGTCATAAGCCAGTAGCGTGTAGCCGAGGCCAACGCCGATATTGCGCAGCACGGTCGAGTCGGTCAAATCGCGCTGCAGTCGCGACACCGGCAGCTTTTCGGACAAGTGTTTCAGTACGGCATTGGCCAGGCCCAGGTTGCCTTCGGAATTTTCGAAGTCGATCGGATTGACCTTGTGCGGCATTGTCGACGAGCCGATTTCGCCCGCTTTGGTTTTCTGCTTGAAGTAACCGAGCGATACATAGGCCCAGATGTCGCGGTTCAGGTCGAGCAAGATGGTGTTGACGCGTGCAAAGGCGTCGAACAGTTCGGCCATGTAATCGTGCGGCTCGATCTGGATCGTGTACGGGTTGAAGGTCAAGCCAAGGCGCTGCTCGATGACGTCTTTCGAAAATGCCGGCCAGTCCAGATCCGGGTAAGCCGACAAATGGGCATTGTAATTGCCGACCGCGCCATTCATCTTGCCCAGGATTTCGACTGTCGCGATGCGCGTCACGGCGCGCTGCAAACGGGCCACTACGTTGGCTATTTCCTTGCCCAGCGTGGTCGGGCTGGCGGCTTGGCCGTGCGTGCGTGCGAGCAGCGCAACGTCGGCATTGTCATGGGCCATCTGGGTCAGCTTGGCGACCAGCTCTTGCAGCGCCGGCAGCATCACCGTGTCGCGCGCGGTTTTCAGCATCATGCCGTGCGACGTGTTGTTGATGTCTTCCGAAGTACACGCAAAGTGAATGAATTCGGACGCCGCCACCAGTTCCGGCAACGCCTTGACCTGATCCTTGAGCCAGTATTCGACCGCCTTTACGTCGTGGTTGGTGACCGCTTCGATCGCCTTGATGGCTGCCGCATCGGCTTCGGTGAAATTTTGCACAATCCGGTCCAGCAGCGCATTGGCATCGCTCGAAAATGGCGTGATCTCGGGAAAGCCGGCCAGCGACAATGCCTGCAGCCAGCTGATTTCGACTTTCACGCGGTGGTGCATGAAGCCTGCTTCGGACAGGATCGGACGCAGCTTGTCGAGCTTGCTGGCGTAACGGCCGTCGAGCGGGGACAGGGCCGACAGCGTGGAATAAGGTGTGGTAGAGGTCATGGCTGGATGCAAGTGAGAGAAACAGTGGGCAGCATTCTGCGCTGCGGGCCGTGGCCGGCGACGATGTTGCGATACCGGATTTTACCACTGGTGTGCAACGCCAAAGCAGCGCTCCCCGATTGCGGCCGCAGCGATCAGAGGCGTCAGCTGACGGCGCGCCGGATCGGCCCTCGGCGGTGCTACAATGCAGCTCAATTTCCAACCTGAGTTGCCATGAAACTGATCGGATCCCTCGCCAGCCCTTATGTCCGCAAGGTCAGGATCGTGCTGGCGGAAAAAAAGCTCGACTATATTTATGAGTTGGAAAACGTGTGGGCGCCCGACACCAGCATTTTCCTGTCCAACCCGCTGGGCAAGGTGCCATGCCTGCAGATGGACGATGGCAGCATGGTGTACGACTCGCGTGTCATCGTCGAATATCTCGACACGCTGACGCCGGTTTGCAAGCTGCTGCCAGCCAACGGCAACGGGCGTGAACGCGTCGAGATCAAATGCGGCGAAGCGCTGGCCGATGGCATTCTTGATGCCGCCGTGCTGGTGCGCCTTGAAACAAATCAGCGTCCGCTGGAGCAGCAAAGTGCAGTGTGGCTGGCGCGTCAGATGAACAAGGTGCATCTGGGCCTGGCTGCGTTGTCAGCCAAGCTCGGCGATAACGCCCATTACTTGGGCAACAATTACTCGCTGGCCGATGTTGCGGTTGGCTGCACGCTGGGCTGGCTCGCATTTCGCTTTCCGGAAATTAACTGGCGCGCGGATCACCCGAACCTGGCCAGGTTATTCGACAAGCTATCCGAACGCCAGTCGTTCAAGGATACGCTGCCCCAGTAACAAGTTTGCAGCGCCAGCGGCCCGCGTTTGCGGGCCGTTTTTGATTGTGGGTGAATATGCTCAAGCCCCTCTCAAGGCAGAATTCGTCTTTTGTGTTGTTAAAAAACACTAAAAACGTATGCTGCGCTGCACCGTTGCAAGCGATTGCAATACATCTTTTTCATTGAAAAATAGTGTGCCGGTTCAGCGATCCCGGCGTTATGCAGGCCATGCCCATGCCCATGCGCTGCCTTTGCGATGAGCAATACAGTACGATGCCGATGACAAATGGACGTCGCGCTACCTGAATCTGGGCTTTGGCGGCGGTTCTTT
>JBLHNV010000101.1:0-8822 GCA_047623125.1 Janthinobacterium sp.
CGACAACTGCTCCAGGCCTTCGTCGGCGATATCCATGCACTTCTGGCCTTCGTACGAAAATGGCTTCGACACAACTGCCACCGTCAGCGCGCCCATCTGCTTGGCGATCTCGGCGACGATAGGCGCCGCGCCGGTGCCGGTGCCGCCACCCATGCCGGCAGCAATGAAGACCATGTGCGCGCCACGCAGTGCATCTTCGATGCGGGTGCGCGACTCTTCAGCCAGCTGACGCCCCACTTCCGGCTTCATTCCGGCGCCCAGTCCGGTCTCGCCGATCTGGATAATGTTGCTCGCTGTCGATGTCGCCAGCGCTTGCGCGTCGGTATTGGCGGCGATGAATTCGACCCCCAGCATGCCCTTGTTAATCATGTGTTGTACGGCATTGCCGCCAGCTCCGCCGACGCCAACGACCTTGATGACGGTACCTAAAGATGCGTTATCGACCATATCAAATTCCATGCTGAGCTCCTGTTCAAAATGCGGTTTTCAAGCACTAGGCATCACCTGAATGATCCCTCGCGCTTGAAAACTGCGGTGATTAAAAATTAACGATTACCTGCGTAATTGCCTGCCTTGTCACTCATGCCACCGACGCTTAAAAATTCCCCAAAAACCATTCTTTCATGCGCTGAAAAACGGCCTTGACCGACCCATCCTGGCGCGTCACGATGTGACCGCGCACATACTGCTTTTTTGCTTCCAGCAGCAACCCGAGCACAGTCGCATAACGCGGGCTGCGCACCACATCGGCCAACTGGCCGCGATAATCCGGCGTGCCAAGCCGGGCCGGCTTAAGGAACACATCCTCGGCCATTTCCACCATCCCGGGCATGATTGCACTGCCGCCGGTGAGCACGACGCCAGAGGACAGCACGCCTTCATAACCCGATTCGCGCACCACCTGATGCACCATCGCGAATAATTCCTCGACCCGCGGCTCGATCACGGCAGCAAGCGCCTGGCGCGACAGCATGCGCGGACCGCGGTCGCCAAGACCCGGCACTTCAAGCGATGCATCCGGGTCGGCCAGCATTTGCTTGGCGACGCCGTAGCGGATCTTGATCTCTTCCGCTTCCGAGGTCGGCGTGCGCAGCGCCATCGCGATGTCGTTCGTGATCTGGTCGCCGGCGATCGGGATCACTGCCGTATGGCGGATCGCGCCATCGGAAAATACGGCCACGTCGGTAGTACCGCCGCCGATATCGATCAGCACCACACCGAGTTCCTTTTCATCAGCCGTGAGCACCGCATCGGCCGACGCCATCGGTTGCAAGATCAGGTCCGATACTTCCAGGCCGCAGCGGCGCACGCATTTGACGATGTTTTGCACCGCCGACACGGCGCCGGTCACGATATGGACTTTCACTTCGAGCCGGATGCCGCTCATGCCGATCGGTTCGCGCACGTCTTCCTGATTGTCGACGATGAATTCCTGCGGCACCGTATGCAGCAATTGCTGGTCGGTCGGAATGTTGACCGCTTTCGCCGTTTCGATCACCCGCGCGACATCGGTTGCCGTCACTTCCTTTTCCTTGATGGCTACCATGCCGCTCGAATTGAAGCTGCGGATATGGCTGCCGGCGATGCCCGCATAGACATTGCGGATCTTGCAGTCGGCCATCAGTTCGGCTTCTTCCAGCGCGCGCTGTATCGATTCGACCGTCGCCTCGATGTTGACGACGACGCCCTTCTTCAATCCCTTCGATTCATGCTGACCCAGCCCGATCACTTCGTGGCGTCCATCGGACATCACCTCGGCCACTACCGCCACCACTTTCGTGGTGCCGATATCGAGACCGACGATCAGGTTTTTTGCGTCTTTTGTCATTTCTGTTGCCTACTGTATGTGCTTGCGGTTGGGCTGTAAATTTCTCACTTGAACTGCCATTGCAGGCTTTTTTCCACTTTATTTAATGACCATGCCATGCGCGCTCAAGGCCAGTCCGTTCGGGTAACGCATGTCGATCGTGTCGATCTCCGTCAGCCGGCTCACCAGTTGCGGATAAATGCCGGTCAGTCGGTCGACCCGCTCCTTCAGCATGGTCTTCGTTTGTTCGCGTCCCAGCGCCACGCTCATGCCATTGTTGAGCTTCACGGTCCACGCATAACGACTCGACAATTCCAGCGCGTGCGGCGTCAGTCCCAGAGGTGCAAACCAGTTATGCAACTGGGCATAGCGGCGCAGCACTTCCTTTTCGCTGCCATCGGGCCCTGAAAATGCGGGCAGAAAATGATCGTCTTCCGCCTCGGCCAAGTTGGCTGTAAACACCTCGCCCACCGTTGACAGCAGCCGGCCATCTTCACCCCAAGTGCCCAGCGCCTCGTGCTCTTCAAGCGCCACGATCAGCTGGTCCGGCCATTCACGCCGAACGCTGGCGCGGCGCACCCAGGGCACCGTTTCGAACGCCTGCCTGACCGTGTCCAGATTAGCGGTAAAGAAATTGCCACGGATCTTGCCCAGCGCACTATTACGCAAAGTCAAGTGATTCACATGCCGCAATGACTGCTGGTTCAGCGTCTCTATCCTGATCGTATGCAGCGTAAACACCGGCATCTGCGCCAGCCACCAGAGGCCGAGCGCCATGCAGCCGAGCATGACCAGCGCCATCAAGCTGCTGCTTGCCGCATTCAGGGTCTTGGCGTCTTGCCACACGCGTCAGCCCCGCCCTTTGGACATCTTCAGGCTCGCCGAACGCAATATCTCGACGCACAAGTCTTCGTAAGCGATGCCAACCGCACGCGCCGCCATCGGCACCAGAGAATGACTGGTCATGCCCGGCGACGTGTTCACTTCGAGCAGAAATTGCTTGTTGTCGGACGCGCGCAGCAGCACATCGATGCGGCCCCAGCCTTCGCAATCGAGCGCGCGGTATGCTTCGACGGCGATGCGCTCCATCTCGGCCGCCGTTGAAGCATCCAGCACGGCCGGGCAAAAATACTGAGTGTCGTCGGTAAAATACTTGGCCTGGTAATCATAGTTGCCGGCCGGCGCAACGATTTCGACGATCGGTAAGGCGCGTGCGTGATCGCCTTGGCCCAGCACGGCGACGGTGAATTCGCGACCGGTAACGAATTCCTCTGCCAGCACCACAGCGTCAAATTGGGCCGCAAGGTCATAGGCCGCCTTCAGGTCCGGGCCAGCGTTGACCTTGGTGATACCGATCGTCGATCCTTCGTGCGGTGGCTTGACGATCAAAGGCAGACCCAGATCAAGAACGACGCGGTCCAGGTCGGAGGTGCCATCGAGCACCGCATAGCGTGGCGTCGGCAAGCCGCGCATCAGCCAGATCAGCTTGGTGTACACCTTGTCCATGCCAATCGCACACGCCATCACGCCGCTGCCGGTGTAGGCAATGCCAAGCTGCTCCAGCGCGCCTTGCAAGCTGCCGTCTTCGCCGAAGCGCCCGTGCAGCGCGATGAACACACGGTCGAAATTTTCTGCCGCCAGTTCGGCCAGCGTGCGCACGCCCGGATCAAACGCATGCGCGTCGATACCCTTGCTCTGCAGCGCCTGCAGCACGCCAGTGCCGGACATCAGCGAAATCTCGCGCTCGGCCGAAAGGCCGCCGAAAAGGACACCGACCTTGCCGAAAGCACTTGCCTCTGCTGGTGAAAGTGGATTCATGTCAACCCTTGGTCAATGTAATAAGTTGTTGCGGCACGCCACTGATCGATCCGGCCCCCATCGTGATGACAACATCTCCCGCTTGCACGACGGACAAGATGGTGTCGGCCATGGCGCCGATCGAATCAACAAAAATCGGTTCGATCTTGCCGCGTGTGCGCAGCGCATGCGCCAGCGCGCGCGCATCGGCGGCGACGATCGGTGCTTCGCCAGCGGCGTACACTTCTGCCAGCACCAGCACATCGGTATGACCCAGCACACTGACGAAATCCTCGAACAAGTCACGCGTACGGCTATAACGGTGCGGCTGGAATGACAGCAACAAACGGCGGCCCGGATAAGCGCCGCGCGCAGCAGCAAGCGTCACTTCCAGTTCGACCGGGTGGTGGCCGAAATCGTCGACCAGTGCAAAGCTGCCGCCGGCCGCAATCGGGATTTCGCCATAGCGCGTGAAGCGCCGGCCGACGCCGCCAAAAAGCGCCAGCGCCTGCTGCGTCGCACTATCGGCGATGCCGATTTCACGCGCGATCGCAATCGCCGAGCAAGCATTCTGCACGTTGTGCATGCCGGGCTGGTTCAGTACGACGGCCATGTCCGGGTAACCTTGCTGCAGCACCGTGAAATGCATCTCAAGACCGCATGCGCTGGCATCGACGGCGCGCACGTGCGCATCGGCGTGAAAACCGTAGGTCGTGATCGGCTTCGAAACGAACGGCATGATGTCGCGCACGTGCTGATCGTCGATGCACAGCATCGCGCGGCCATAAAATGGCAGGCGCTGCGTGAACTGGATGAACGCCATCTTCAATTTCTCGAAGTCGTGCTCATAGGTTTCCATGTGATCGGCATCGATGTTGGTGATCACTTCGATCATCGGCGTCAGATTCAGAAACGACGCGTCGGACTCGTCGGCCTCGGCCACCAGATAATCGCCGGTGCCCAGTTTGGCGTTGGCGCCGGCGCTGTTCAAGCGCCCGCCAATGACGAACGTCGGGTCCAGCCCGCCCTGCGCCAGCACCGACGCGACCAGGCTGGTGGTGGTGGTCTTGCCGTGCGTGCCGGCGATCGCGATGCCGCGCTTGAGGCGCATCAATTCGCCCAACATCACCGCGCGCGGCACGATCGGAATCTGGCGCGCGCGCGCGGCGACGACTTCCGGATTATCTTGCTTGACTGCGGTCGACGTCACGACGGCGTCGGCCCCGATGACATTCTCGGCATCGTGACCGAGCATCACGTTAGCGCCCATGCCTTGCAAGCGCTGCGTCGCCGCGTTGCTGCCCAGGTCGGAACCGGACACAACATAGCCGAGGTTGACCAGCACTTCGGCGATGCCGCTCATGCCGCTGCCGCCAATGCCGACGAAATGGATATTTTTGATTTTATGTTTCATGCTGTTTGTCCAATGCTGTTGCTCTATCTTTTCCGTGCTCGTTGATGCCGTGTTCGTTTGTTACATTCTTTTTCAAGCTCATTCCAGTTGCTCCAGCACCTGCGCGATCGCATCGTTCGCATCGCGCTTGCCAACGAGACGCGCCGCCTGCGCCATGACCAGGCAAGCAGAGCGCTGCAAATCGAGCAGCAGAGCGGCCAGGCTGGCGCCGTTCAATTGGGTTTGCGGCAAGTGAATCGCGGCGTTTTGCTGCGCCATCCACTGCGCATTGTCACGCTGGTGAGACGTCGTCGATGCGACCAGCGGCACCAGCACGCTGGCCACGCCGGCAGCCGTCAATTCCGACACGGTGATCGCGCCAGCACGGCAGATCACCAGGTCGGCGTCGGTATATGCGCTCGCCATGTCGTCGATGAAATCGACCACGTTCGCTGCCACGCCCGCTTGCGCATACGCTGCGCGCAGCGCCGCGATATTCTTCTTGCCCGACTGGTGCGTCACCAGCGGGCGCTGCTGCAGCGGAATCAGCGCCAGCGCTGCCGGCACGGCTTGGTTCAAGGCCTGTGCGCCCAGACTGCCGCCGACCACCAGCAAGCGCAAAACGCCCTGGCGCCCGGCAAAACGGGCTTGCGGCAGCGCCATGTCGAGGATTTCGCGCCGCACCGGATTACCGGTGACGATGGCCTTGCCGCCAGCGTTGCCGAAGTCGGCCGGAAAACCGAAACAGACTTGCCTGGCCAGCGGCGTGAGCGCCTTGTTCGACATCAGCAGCGCCGCATCGGCGTTGACCAGCACCAGCGGCACGCCGCGCAGACGCGCCATCACGCCACCGGGCACCGTAACGTAACCGCCCATGCCCAGCACGACGGCGGGCTGGCGGCGTTTGATGAAGCGCCAGCAATCGACAAAGCTCGCTACCAGCCTGAATGCGCCGCTCAGGGTATGGCGCCAGCCCTTGCCGCGCATGCCGCTGAAATTGATCGCATCGAGTTCGATTGCGTGGCGCGGCACCAGATCTTGCTCCATGCCATGCTGCGTGCCCAGCCAGGTCACGTGCCAGCCGCGTTCTAGCATCGTTTGCGCGATCGCCAGGCCGGGGAAGATATGGCCGCCAGTGCCGGCGGCCATGATCATCAGGTGCCGGGGCTTTGCTGGGGTGTTCATCGTTTGTTTCATATCCGGCCACCACGCATCAAAACCCGGTTTTCATAATCGATACGCAGCAAGATCGCCAGGCCGACGCAATTGATCAGCACGCCCGAACCGCCGTAGCTCATCAAAGGCAAGGTCAGACCCTTGGTCGGCAGCAAACCGAGGTTGACGCCCATATTGATGAACGACTGGACGCCGATCCAGATGCCGATACCCTTCGCCGTCAAGCCGGCAAAGGTCTGCTCGATCACGATCGCCTGGCTCCCGATGTCGAATGCGCGCTTGATGATCCAGTAAAACATCCCGATGACGATCAATACACCGACCAAACCGAGCTCTTCGCCGATGACGGCCAGCAAAAAGTCGGTATGCGCTTCCGGCAGATAGTGCAGTTTTTCCACGCTGCCGCCGAGGCCGACGCCAAACAATTCGCCGCGGCCAAATGCGATCAGCGAATGCGTCAGCTGATACGCCTTGTTCAGCGCATTGTCTTCTTGCCACGGATTGAGGTAAGCGAAGACGCGCTCGCGCCGGAATTGAGAAAAAGAAATAATGCCGATGAAAACGCCGACCAGTATTGCGCCGATGCCGCCGAACCAGACCGCATTGATGCCGCCCAAAAACAGGATGCCCATCGCGATGCACACGATAACGCCAAACGCGCCCAGATCGGGTTCCAGCAGCAGCAGCAAGCCGACCAGCGCGACCGCGCTCGCCATCGGCATGAAGCCCTTGGTCAGCTTGTGCATGTATTGTTGCTTGCGCACGGTGTAGTCGGCTGCATACAGTACAGCAACGATCTTCATCAATTCGGATGGCTGCAGATTGAACACCTTGAACGACAGCCAGCGCCGCCCGCCATTGACTTCGACGCCGATACCAGGCACCAGCACCAGCACCAGCAATACCAGCGTGGCGCAAAACAAATGCGGCGCGTACTTTTGCCAGTCGGCAATACGCACACGAAATACCAGCAAGCCGGCCACCAGCGAGATGGCGATGAACGTGGCCTGGCGCGTCAGGAAGTACGAATTCGAATAATTCGAATATCTCGGCGAATCGGGCAGCGAGATCGATGCCGAATAGACCATCACCATGCCCAGCAGCAGCAGCAGCAGCGTGACCCAGACCAGCGGCTGGTCGTATTCCATCATCTTCGATGGCCGTGCGCGGCCATCCATCACCTTGACGGCAGACGTGCGCGGCAGCAAGTTGGAAAATATGAGTGGCAGCTGCATCAGATATCCTGTCCCCGGGCCAGCGCGATATCGCGCACCGCATCGATGAATACTTGCGCACGGTGGCCGTAGTTGTCGAACATGTCAAAGCTGGCGCAAGCGGGCGACAGCAACACGCAATCGCCGGCCCGGGCCAGTTCGCTTGCGCGCTGTACTGCCAGCCCCAGCGTCGCGCAATCGATCAGCTCGATGCCCGACGCAATCAACTCTGCCAACGCAGCGCGCAGCAGCGGCGCGTCGCGCCCGATCAGCAGCACGGCGCGCGCATGGTGCAGGCAAGGGATCAGCAGCGGCGAGAAGTCCTGGCCCTTGCCTTCGCCGCCGGCGATCAGCAGCAGGCGCTGATCCGCGCCGCCGAAGCTCTTGCCCAGTCCGTCGATCGCCGCTGCGGTGGCGCCGACATTGGTGCCCTTGCTATCGTCGTAATATTCGACGCCATCGATTGCCGCCACCAGTTCGACCCGGTGCGGCTCGCCGTGGTAATCGCGCAAACCATGCAGCAGCGGCGCAAATGGCAAGCCGATCGCGCGGCATAGCGCCAGCGCGGCCAGCGCATTGGTGGCGTTATGCTGGCCGCGGATTTTTAGCGCGTCGGCCGGCATCAGCCGTTGTATTGAGCAAGGCTCAGGCAGTGCTTGCGGCGCGCCCCTCTTGCGCTTTTTTTCGATTTCTTCGGCCGCCACTGCGACCGCCAGCCAGACGATGCCGCGTTCATTTTGCAAGCCCAGGCAGCCCGCAGCGACCGGTGCATTGGCGCCGAACGTAATGTCCGCGGTGTTTGCGGCGGCCATCTGCATCACGCACGCATCGTCGCGATTGAGCACGCGCAGCGTGTTTGGCCCGAAGATGCGGGCCTTGTCGCGCGCATACGCTGCCATGTCGCCATGCCAGTCGAGATGATCTTGCGTGACATTCAATACGGTCGCCGCGTCCGCTTGCAAGCTGTACGTCGTGTGCAACTGGAAGCTGGACAATTCCAGCACCCACACTTCGGGCAGCGCATCTGGCGCGCCATCTTGCTCCAGCGCCTCGCGCAAGACATCGAGCGCAGCCGGGCTGATGTTGCCAGCGACACGCACGCGCAGCCCTGCGCGTTCGCACAACAAGCCGACCAGGCTGGTGACGGTAGTCTTGCCATTGGTGCCGGTGATCGCAATCACCTTGGGCTGGTAGGCGTGTGCTTGTTTCAGTTGCGCCAGCGCTTGGGCGAACAATTCGATCTCGCCCCACAGCGGAATCGCTCTTTCGAGCGCAGCCGGGATCAGTTCGGCCAGCGCACTGAGCGGCGAAAGGCCCGGGCTGACGGCGATCAAGTCGATGCCATCGAGCAACGCTGGGTTCAACGGTCCGCTGACGAATTGAGCATTTGGAACGCACGCGCGCAGGGCCGGCAAGCGCTCGGGTGCGCTACGCG
>JBLHNV010000102.1:0-8820 GCA_047623125.1 Janthinobacterium sp.
TGGCAAACTATTGCAACCGGGCCGAAAAATGGGACATATTAATTTCTACCATGCCGACGCCGCACCACTGGCTGACTGGCTCACGGAGTTGGTGCTTCCTGAAACGTACCAGGCTGCTCGCGAATGGGCCTTGGCCCGGCTCTCGCCCGAGCGCGATTGCGCCGGGGCTTGACGCGGCAAGCCCGATGCCGCCGGCCTGCCTGCCTGGCAGGTCGGCACATCATGCTGCCGCCGGGCAAGGGTCGTCCATCCCACGCTGTTTTTTAGCGTCCCCTGCTCGGCCCTGTTTGCATCGAAGATATGCCGGCAGTGCCACCTTGAGCGCATAATGCTGCTACGCTTTGGTCTCATTTTCAATCGCATCGGGTGCTTGACCGGCGCGGTCTCGAACACCGCTGGACCCGCCCCGCTTGCCTCAGAAACACCCTGTGCGTCAGGTTGCAACTCACCACTTGACGCCGCCTCTTTTTAAAAAATCATATCAGGTGGCGCCGACGCCTTGTCGTATGCCATGGCATCACGCCGCAAAATCTGCAAAATTAGTTGCCTTATGGATGTAATATAAATGAAAAACAAGCTCATCCATTGCTTTTGAAGAATCCTTTTATTGCGCCCGCACGCAAACGGGCGCGCGATTGCTGCAGCCGGGTGCCGATCTGTGCTGATCCGAATCGCTGCGGCGAATCAACTTTCCCAAAGGATAAAAAATGAAATCACTGACATCGACAGGGGCGGCGCTGTTGCTGTGCTGCGCATCGGCCAGCGCCAATGACGGCAACCAGACAAGCTTGCCATTGTGGGAAGTGGGCGTCGTCGGCGCAAGCGCTTCGACGCCGGCGTACCCTGGGTCCGCTCAGCGCTCGAGCCGCACTCTGGCGCTGCCCTATTTTCTTTATCGCGGCGAGGTGCTGCGCGCCGATCAGTCCGGCATCGGGGCGCGCTTGCTGAACACCGATGCCGTTGAATTCGATATCGGGTTTGCGCTATCGCTGCCGGCGCGCTCGGACGAGGTGCCAGCGCGGCGCGGCATGTCCGACCTTGGCACCCTGATTGAATTCGGACCGCGCCTGAAATTCAATCTGGGCAATCCTTCTCCCAACAGCGCGCTACGGCTCGAGGTGCCGCTGCGTGCCGTCATCGAAGTGCGCAGCGGCGTGCGCCAGCAAGGCTGGGCTTTCGAGCCGCGGCTGGTCTTTGATGCCAACGATGCGTCGGGCGCGTGGAATCTGAACGCCAATCTGGGGCTGGTGCTCGCTGACGCGTCGCTCAACAATTACTTTTATGAAGTCAAGGCGCCATTTGCCACCGACGACAGGCCGGCGTACAAGGCCAGGTCGGGCTTGATCTCGACGCGCGCAGGCGTGGGCGCCTCGCGCAAACTGGGCCCGCACTGGCGCATCTTTGGCTTTGCCCGATATGATGATTACGCAAGTTCGGCCAACCGCGACAGCGCGCTGTTCCAGAAAAATAGCGGGGTTTCTGCGGGCATCGGGTTTGCATGGACATTGCACCGTTCGCAGGCCCGCGCCAGCAATTGATTGACGCGGCGCGCGCGCTCCATCCCGCCGTCCAACAACGTTATAATATGACACTCCATGTGGCAGCAGGCCGCCACTTTCCAGCTGTTTCAACTGTCCCGGTCCGCCACGTGAATCCACATCTAGACAAACTGCAACCCTACCCTTTCGAAAAGCTGCGCCATTTGCTTGCCAGCGTGCCCGCCAATACCGAGCATCGCCCGATCAGCCTGGGCATGGGTGAGCCAAAACATCCGACCCCGCGCTTCATTCAGCAGGCGCTGATCGACAATGTCGATGGTCTGGCCAGTTATCCGACGACCATTGGCTCGGAGGCGCTGCGCGGCGCGATCGCCAACTGGCTGCAGCAGCGCTACACGCTAGCGCCATTGGACCCGGCAACCCAGGTGCTGCCGGTCAATGGTTCGCGCGAAGCGCTGTTTGCATTGGCGCAGGCCGTGATCGACCCGCAAGCGAACGCGCTGGTCGTGTGTCCGAATCCGTTCTATCAGATCTACGAAGGCGCGACCTACCTGGCCGGCGCCGAGCCTTACTTTGTCAATTCCGACCCGGCGCGCAACTTCGGCGTCGACTACGCGCTGGTGCCGGAATCGGTATGGGAGCGCGTGCAATTGCTGTTTCTGTGCTCGCCAGGCAACCCGACCGGCGCGACGCTGACGCTGGAAGACTGGAAAAACCTGTTCGCGCTGTCCGAACGCCACGACTTCGTGATCGCCGCCGACGAGTGCTATTCCGAGATCTATCACAGCGCCGATGCCCCGCTGGGCGCGCTGGAAGCGGCGCACAAGCTCGGTCTGGCCAGCGGCGCGCGCCCGTATGCGCGCCTGGTCGTGTTTTCGAGCTTGTCGAAGCGCTCCAACGTGCCCGGCATGCGCTCCGGTTTTGTCGCCGGCGATGCCGAAGTGTTGAAAAAATTCCTGCTCTACCGGACCTACCATGGCAGCGCGATGAGCCCGACCATACAGGTGGCGTCGGTGGCAGCCTGGCGGGACGAAAGCCATGTGGTCGAGAATCGGGCCAAGTACCGCGCCAAATTCGACGCCATCACGCCGCTGTTGCAGCAAGTGATGCAGGTCGAATTGCCCGATGCCGGCTTTTACCTGTGGGCCGACATCAGTGCGACCGGCTTGTCCGACACCGAATTCGCGCAAAGGCTGTATGCGCAATATAATGTGACGGTGCTGCCGGGCAGTTACCTGGCGCGTGATGCGCACGGCATCAATCCGGGCCGTAACCGGATCCGCATGGCGCTGGTCGCCGAAGTCGACGAAGGCTTGGCTGCGGCGCATCGCATCGTCGAATTTTGCAAGCGCTTGTCAACTGAAGCGGCTTCACCGCCGCCGGTCTGACACCGCCCGCACTTTCATCCTGATTTTGATCCACCAACCTTGAAGACATCATGACTCAACAATTGCAGAACATCATCGAACTGGCGTGGGAACAACGCGCCAACATCACCCCGTCCAATGGCGCCGCTGAACTGCGCGACGCAGTCGACCATGTCATCGCCGGCCTCGACGACGGCAGCATCCGCGTAGCCCAGAAAACGGACAGCGAATGGGTTGTCAACCAGTGGGTCAAGAAAGCCGTGCTGCTGTCGTTCCGCCTGGAAAACAATAGCGTGATGACGTCCGATGGCACGATGCAGTTCTACGACAAGGTACCTACCAAGTTCGCCAATTACACAGCCGACGATTTCGCCCGCGGCGGTTTCCGCGTGGTGCCGCCGGCAGTGGCGCGGCGCGGCAGCTTCATCGCCAAGAACGTCGTGCTGATGCCTTCTTTCGTCAACATCGGCGCTTACGTCGATGAAGGCACGATGGTCGATGCGTGGGCTACCGTTGGTTCTTGCGCCCAAATCGGCAAGAACGTGCATCTGTCGGGCGGCGTCGGCATCGGCGGCGTGCTGGAACCAATGCAAGCGAATCCGACCATCATCGAAGACAACTGCTTCATCGGCGCCCGTTCGGAAATCGTCGAAGGCGTCATCGTCGAAGAGAACTCGGTCATTTCGATGGGCGTCTACATCGGCCAGTCGACCAAGATCTATGACCGCGAAACCGGCGAAGTGACCTATGGCCGCATCCCATCGGGTTCGGTCGTGGTCTCGGGCAATTTGCCGTCCGCTGATGGCAAGTACAGCCTGTATTGCGCAGTCATCGTCAAGCGCGTCGACGCCAAGACCCGCGCCAAGACCGGCATCAACGAATTGCTGCGCGCAATTTAAGCAGACACCTGAGTGGCAGGCGGGCCGCTTTCAGTGAGTTGAAGCGGCCCTCTTCAAGGAGCGAACGATGGCGATCGACCGTTTATTCCAGCTAATGAAGGACAAGAACGCGTCCGATATGTTTCTATCGGTGAATTCTGCGCTGCACCTGAAAATTAACGGCAAACTGGTTCCCATCAACGCGCACAAGCTCGAGGAAAACGACGTCCGCACGTTGCTGGCCGAGGTGTGCACGCCGCTGCAAATGGCCACGCTGGAACGCGACAACGAACTCAACATCGGCATCCCGGTGGACCATCTGGGCCGCTTCCGGCTTTCGGCTTTCCGCCAGCGCGGCAACATTTCGGCTGTATTTCGCTTCGTCCCTGGCAACATTCCGGCGCTGTCCGAACTTGACTTGCCGGCCGTTCTGGCCGACCTGATCAT
This sequence comes from Janthinobacterium sp., assembly GCA_047623125.1. Lineage (GTDB taxonomy): Bacteria > Pseudomonadota > Gammaproteobacteria > Burkholderiales > Burkholderiaceae_D > Janthinobacterium. The sequence goes on from JBLHNV010000102.1 coordinate 4,192, forward strand.
GGAAAAACATGGCTTGATCCTGATCGCCGGCGCCACCGGCTCAGGCAAATCGACGACGATTGCGTCGATCCTCGACTACCGCAATGGACTGCGCACCGGCCACATCCTGACGCTGGAAGACCCGATCGAATTTCTATTCAAGAACCAGCATTCCATCGTCAACCAGCGCGAAATCGGCAGCGATGTCGTCGATTTCCAGACTGGCTTGCGCAATTCGATGCGCCAGGCGCCCGATTGCATACTGATCGGTGAAATCCGCGACCACGAAACCATGGTTGCGGCACTCGCTTACGCCCAGTCCGGCAATTTGGTGCTGGCCACGCTGCACGCCAACAATAGCTACAACGCCTTGCACCGGATCATCAGTTTCTACCCGCTGGAGAACCGCGCAGCGCTACTGCAAGATTTGGCGTCGACGCTGAAGGCGATCGTCTCGCAGCGCCTGATGCAGTCAAGCGACGGCGCCAGCCGCAAGGCAGCCGTCGAGGTCATGATCAACACGCTGGCCATTTCGGAATTGATCGGCAAAGGCGAGATTGCCGAGATCCGGGGTGCGATCGACAAGAGCCTGTCGCCAGGCTCGCAATCATTCGACATGGCCCTGCTGAAACTGGTCAGGGCTGGCCTGGTCAGCCAGCAAGAAGCGCTGAGCAATGCCGATTCGGCCACCAATTTGCTATGGCTGCTCAACAATGGCCCGGCGCGCAGAAAAACCGAGGCCGAACCTGCCCCCGGTGCCGACGAATCTTTTTCCAAATTTACACTGGACACGTGATTGCGGCGCCGACTTCAAGCCGGCGTCTGAGGCGCCCGCTAAAGCGACTATCTGAAGCGACTGCCTGAAGCGACTGCCTGAAGCCAGTATATAATGCTCACTTCAATGCAATGCGCACTTCAACGCCATGCGCACTCCGACTAGCTAGATTCCTGATCGTATGCCAAGCGTGCCGACGTTATTTGTGACGTCACCTGCGACGCGCCTGCCACCATGTTCATCCTTGATTGCACCATGACCATCACACTCTATGGCATCCCCAATTGCGATACCGTCAAAAAAGCCAGGCTCTGGCTGGCGGCGCACGGCCTTGGATTCACCTTTCACGATGTGAAGAAGCAGCCACTGGAGCGCGCTACCATGCTGCAATGGCTGGAACAACTGCCGTCCGCTTTGCTGGTGAACCGCAAGGGCACAACGTGGCGCGCCTTGCCCGACGAGCGCAAGGCAGCGATCATCGCCGACGACGGTGCCGAAGCAGCCATCGCGCTGATGCTGGAACTGCCGTCGGTCATCAAACGCCCGGTATTGGCCCACGCGGGACGTTTTCACGTCGGCTTTTCCGATCAGCAATACCAACAAATTTTTACCATTCAAGACGAGCCTTCGCCATGACGCACTCCCGTACCCTTGCCCTGACCGAAAAACTGATTGCCCTTTCCTCGGTGACGCCCGACGACAAGGGTTGCCAGCAACACTTGATCGACTTGCTCACCCCTTTGGGCTTCGTCTGCGAAACCATCGTTTCCAACAACGTCACCAACCTGTGGGCGCGCAAGGGCACTGCCAGACCGTTGCTGGCATTCGCCGGCCATACCGACGTGGTGCCGACCGGCCCGCTCGAGCAATGGCGCTCGCAACCGTTCACTCCGACCCACCGCGACGGCAAACTGTACGGGCGCGGCGCCGCCGACATGAAAACCTCGATCGCGGCGATGGTTGTCGCGTGCGAAGAATTCATCGCCACCGACCCGGATCACAAGGGTTCGATCGCCTTCCTGATCACCAGCGATGAAGAAGGACCGGCCCTCGATGGCACCGTCATCGTGTGCAACATGCTCAAGGAGCGCGCTGAGCAGATCGATTATTGTCTGGTCGGCGAGCCGACATCGGGCGCCGTGCTGGGCGACACGATCAAGAACGGGCGCCGCGGTTCGATGTCTGGCAAGCTGACCGTCAAGGGCGTGCAAGGCCATATCGCCTACCCGCAACTGGCGAAGAACCCGATCCACCTGGCAGCACCGCTACTGGCCGAACTGGTGGCGCAAGAATGGGATACCGGCAACGAATATTATCTGCCGACATCGTGGCAAATGTCGAATATCCACGGCGGCGCCGGCGCATCGAACGTGATTCCGGGCGAACTGGTCATCGATTTCAATTTCCGCTTTTCAACCGCCAGCACGGTGGAGGGCTTGCAACAGCGCGTGCACGCGATTCTGGACCGGCACGATGTGGAATACGGCTTGACATGGACCGTCAGCGGCTTGCCGTTCCTGACGCCGCGCGGCCAACTGAGCGACGCATTGTCAAGCGCGATTCTGGACGAGACTGGCGTCACGACCGAATTATCGACCACTGGCGGCACGTCTGACGGGCGTTTCATCGCGCAAATATGTCCGCAGGTGATAGAATTCGGACCTCCCAATGCCAGCATACACAAGATAGACGAGCATATCGAATTGCGTTTCATCGATCCTCTGAAGAATATCTATCGTCGCACGTTGGAGCATCTGCTGCGCTGAAGGCAATAAAAAAGCCCATGCAATGCCAGCAAAATGCCAGGAATTGCGCTTAAATAGCGCAAAACACCCATTTGTATTACCGAGAATGAACAATGACCCCGACTCCTTTCACCACGCCGCGCGACTTGCTGCGCTATGCCGTTTCCCGTTTCAACCAGGCCAAGCTGTTTTTTGGCCACGGCAGCGCCGAAGCGATCGATGAAGCCGCATTCCTGATCTTGCATACGCTGGCGCTGCCGCTCGACAAGCTCGAGCCCTTCCTCGATGCGCGTCTGTTGCCCGAAGAAGTGGCAGCCGTGCTGGCCGTCATCGAGCGGCGCAGCGTGGATCGGGTGCCGGCCGCCTACATCACCAATCAGGCGTGGCTGGGTAGCTACCAATTCTATGTCGACGAACGCGCTCTGGTGCCGCGCTCGTTCATCGCCGAACTGATCCCGGACTTCTTTTCACCCTGGGTGGCAGACCCGGAGCAGATCACCGACATCCTGGAACTGTGCACCGGTTCGGGCTGCCTGGCGATCATGATGGCCGATGCCTTCGACAACGCCAGTGTCGATGCGCTCGACATCTCCAAGGATGCGCTCGCCGTTGCGCAGCGCAACGTGTCGGACTACAAGTTGGACGCGCGCGTGCAACTGATCGAGTCGGATCTGTACCAGAATTTGCCGGCCAAGAAATATGACCTGATCGTTGCCAATCCGCCGTATGTCAATTCGGCATCGATGGCGGCCTTGCCGCAAGAATACCTGCGCGAACCGCGCATCGCCCTGGACGGCGGCAGCGATGGCATGGATCTGGTGCGCCAGATCGTCGCCGGAGCATTTGAGCGCCTGAAGCCGGACGGCATCCTGATGGTCGAAATCGGCAATGAGCGCGCCTTTGCTGAAGCGGCATTCGGCCACCTGGGCCTGACCTGGCTGACCACCAGCGCCGGCGACGATATGGTGTTCCTGCTCAATGCAGACCAGTTGCAAGCCCAATGACATAACCGTTAATACGCAAGCACCACAAAAACAGAGCAAATTCAACGCCAGCAGTACCGGGGTTGTCTTCTTCACCCCACAACAAGACAATACGCAAAGCAAAAAATGATACGTTTCCTACAAGTAAGCCTGATGCGCGGCATCAAACCCCTGCTCGATCAAGTCGACGTCACGCTCAATCCGGGCGACAAGATCGGCCTGATCGGCGCCAACGGTGCCGGCAAGTCCAGCCTGTTCGGTCTGCTGCGCGGCGAACTGCACCCGGACATGGGTGAAATCGACTTCCCGGCCAAATGGCGGATGGCTTACGTAGCGCAGGAAACCCCGGCGCTGGACCGGGCCGCACTCGACTATGCGATCGACGGCGACATCACGTTACGCAAACTGGAAGCTGAGCTTACTCGCCTGGAAGCGGAACCGGCCACGACCGAAAACGGCATTGCGATCGGCAACCTTTACGGCGCTCTGGCGGACGCCGATTCGTACACGGTGCAATCGCGCGGCGAGCAATTGCTGCTCGGTCTGGGCTTTTCGCTGGATCAGATGACACAACCGGTGGCCAGCTTTTCGGGCGGCTGGCGCATGCGTTTGAACCTGGCGCAAGCGCTGATGTGCCCTTCCGACCTGCTGCTGCTCGATGAACCGACCAACCATCTGGATCTGGATGCGATCATCTGGCTGGAGGACTGGCTCAAGCGCTATCCGGGCACCTTGATCATCATTTCGCATGACCGCGACTTCCTCGACGAAGTCGTCAACGTCATCGTCCACATCGACGAGCGCAAACTCAAGCGTTACTCGGGCAACTATTCGAGCTTCGAGCGCCAGCGCAATGCGCAATTGATCCTCGCTGCCGGCGCGCTGGAGAAACAGACCCGCCAGCGTGCGCATCTGGAATCGTTCGTCAACCGCTTCAAGGCCCAGGCATCCAAGGCACGCCAGGCGCAAAGCCGGATGAAGGCGCTGGCCAAGATGGAAGAACTGGCACCGCTGCGCGCGGCGGCCGAATTCTCGTTCGAATTTCGCGAGCCTTTGAGCGCGCCAAATCCGCTGCTGGTGATGGAAGACGTGAATGCCGGCTATCATCTTGAAGACAAGGAAACGGGCGATATCAGCCATAAAACCA
>JBLHNV010000103.1:0-8806 GCA_047623125.1 Janthinobacterium sp.
TCATCACCGGTTTGCTATCGAACCGTTCGATCGCTTACGGCATTGCAAAAGCATGCCATCGGGAAGGCGCCGATCTGGCGTTTACCTACGTCGGCGAGCGTTTCAAAGAACGCACAGTCGATTTTGCCAAAGAATTTGGCAGCGAACTGACCTTTAATTGCGACGTCAGCAGCGACGAACAGATTGCCGCCGTCTTCAAAGATCTGGCCACGCACTGGGATCACCTCGACGGACTGGTGCACGCGATCGGCTTTGCACCGCGCGAATCGATCGCCGGCGACTTCCTCGACGGCTTGTCGCGCGAAGGCTACCGGATCGCGCATGATATTTCCGCCTACAGCTTCCCGGCGCTGGCCAAGGCGGCGCTGCCGATGCTGCGCCCGGGCTCGTCGCTGCTGACGCTGACCTATCTGGGCGCCGTGCGCGCGATTCCGTACTACAACACGATGGGGCTGGCCAAGGCATCGCTGGAAGCATCGGTGCGCTATCTGGCCGAATCGCTGGGCCAAAAAGGCATACGCGCAAACGGCATTTCGGCCGGCCCGATCAAGACGCTGGCGGCATCGGGCATCAAGGATTTCGGCAAACTGCTCGGATTCGCCGCATCGCATGCACCGCTGCGGCGCAATGTAACGATCGATGAAGTCGGCAATACAGCCGCTTTCATGCTATCTGATCTGGCGTCGGGCATCACCGGCGAAATTACCTACGTCGATGGCGGCTTTTCGCACGTGATGGGCTTGAACGCCGAAGATTACTGACACTGACCGCCAGCGATGACAGCGCCTGCAACAGGCGTTTTTTGACATCGGATGCCAGTCTCAGCGATGAAAACCGCAATTATGCCGTGCAAATGCGCCAAGATTGCGGTATAGTTCTATTTGTGCACTGCATCATCTTTCTTCAGATACAGTGAAGTAACAGACAAGCAACACCGAACTACCCTAGCAGCTTCGCAAGCCTTGGCGCATCCCACGGATGACGCCGAATAAAGCCCTCCCGCCTTGTGTGTCGCACCTGACACCGTCCCGGCGCAAAGCTTTTGTGCCGAAATTTCTTTCTATTGAGTCATTTCGTTTTGGTTGGCGTTGCTATTTTGCGTTCTGCTTTTGCATGGACGCTGATTTTTACGAAAGAAATATATGACTTTTGAATCCCTTGGACTGCACCCTGCCATCATTCAAGCACTGACCGACGCTGGCTATACCGAGCCTACCGGCGTGCAATCGCAATCGATCCCTGCTGCGATCGAAGGCCGCGATTTGCTGGTATCGTCGCAAACGGGCTCCGGCAAGACCGCTGCATTCATGTTGCCATCGCTGCACAAACTGGCCAGCGCCGAGCAAGTCGCTGTCGGCAAGACGCCGAACCAGGAAGTCCAGGCAGCGCGTGCACGCGGCGACCGTCCACGTTTCAAGGCTGCCCAGCCAAAAATGCTGGTGCTGACCCCGACCCGCGAACTGGCCCTGCAAGTGACGACCGCGACCGAAAAATACAGCACAGGCGTACGCCGCATCAAGGCGATATCGATTCTGGGCGGCATGCCTTACCCTAAACAGATGCAATTGCTGGCCAAGAATCCTGAGATTCTGGTCGCAACCCCGGGCCGTTTGATCGACCATATGGAGTCGGGCAAGATCGATTTCTCGCAACTGGAAATTCTGGTGCTGGACGAAGCGGACCGCATGCTGGACATGGGTTTCATCGACGACATCGAAAAAATCGTCGCCGCCACGCCTGAAGGTCGCCAAACCATGCTGTTCTCGGCCACGCTCGACGGCGTCGTTGGCAACATGGCGCGCCGCATCACGAAAAACCCAATGGTCATCCAGATCGCGGGCTCGTCAAGCAAGCATGAAAACATCGTTCAACGGGTTCACTTCGTTGACGATCTGTCGCACAAGAATCGTTTGCTCGACCATCTGCTGCGCGACGAATCGCTCGATCAAGCTGTCGTCTTCACCGCTACCAAGCGCGATGCCGACACGATCGCCGACCGCCTGAACATCGCAGGCTTCTCCGCTGCTGCTTTGCATGGCGACATGCATCAAGGCGCGCGTAACCGTACGCTCGACGGCATGCGCCGCGGCCAGGTCAAGGTATTGGTTGCCACCGACGTTGCCGCACGCGGCATCGATGTGCCAACGATCACGCACGTGTTCAACTACGATCTGCCAAAGTTCCCGGAAGATTATGTGCACCGCATCGGTCGCACCGGCCGTGCCGGTCGCAATGGTCTGGCCATTTCTCTGGTCAACCACGCCGAAGGCATGAACGTCAAGCGCATTGAGCGCTTCACCAAGCAATTGATCCCGGTCAATGTGATCGAAGGCTTCGAGCCTAAGAAAACTGCTTCGACATCACGTTCGACCGCAGCACGTCCGGGCAACTGGAAGCCAGGCGACAACCGTGGCGGCGCCAAGCCATCGGGCCAGCGTACCTTCAGCAAGCCGGGCGCTCCCAGCTCCGGCGCAGGCTACAAGGGTTCCAACCCGCGCTCGACCGACGGCGCACGTCGCAGCTACGGCGACCGCTGATCAGCGGTCAGCTTGGCTGACGAACTGATAGCAAGCGCAGCATGAAATGGCCGCCAGATCACTCTGGCGGCTTTTTTTTGGCCTGCGCAAAGGGCTTGAGCGCGATGCCTGGCATCGATCGTCTTGCAGTACGACTTGCCAGTCAGGCCAGTCAGGAATAATTACCAAAAATCAAACTCCTTGTTGCGTCGAGCACGATAATTGAGACAACACGAAGTTTCATTCAATCGCAGCTGAAACGGGCCTCATCCCGCTTCGCCTCACACGGAGACTGCCACATGCGCATTCGTCTGGTTCATGCCTTGTTGCTGGTCGCAGCCTTATGCGCGCCGGCGAGTGCCGGAGTGCCGCCCCATGCGCCCGGCACCATCTGCGCCACGCCGAAGTTCTGGTGCTGGGCCATTTACCCCGGCCCTCCCGGGGCGCGCTGCGCCTGTCCGGTACAGCAGCGTTTTGTGGCAGGCGTGCTGATCTAGGGAGAGTGCAATGAACGCAACGGCCGTCCAGGAATTGCAGCGCGAGGCGAATCTGCTGGCCCACTTCGCCGCGCGCAATGGCAAGTTGCCACCCGAGAACAAGGTATTCGAGCTGATCGGCACGCTCGAAGCGACACCGGCGCCGACGCCGGCCGCTTGCAACGCATTGATCGCGCAACTGTATGTCGAAATGGATGCTCTGGCGAAGGCGATCGCACCAATGACGCTCAAGCAATTGCAGCGCGAACCATTCATCGAGCGATTGCGGCATTTGTTCGGAATCGTCACCCCATTTGTGATCGGCATTTTGACGATACTGCTCACGACCTACCTCGCCTTCCAGAGTTCGCAATTGCACCAGGCCGACACCGCGTTGCGCGAATACCAGCAATGGGTCACGCAGCAACCCAAGGAAAAGCTGTATGCCGCTTTCAAGATGTACCACTATGAGCATGCATTGACAGTGACGGAGCCACCGCTGGCACAACTCGACGCCTATCAAAAACTTAGCGAAGAAGCGCACCAACTGGTCAAAAAAGGCGCAGCCATCCAATCGTTGCTGGTGAACGCGTCCGTCACCTGGTATATCCCGCCCATCCTCGAATACATTGGACCATTCCAGGATTTTGTCAAACGGCTCAACCACGGCCGGGGAATCGAAACAGACTTCCAATATGTTGACTACAATCAAGCCCCGTCGGCAACATCGACTAGTGGCACCGTGCCGTCAATTCCCTGCACCGCCGCTGCGGCGTCTGCACAGCCGGCAAAGAATACGTTGCAGCCAGAGCAACCGTCCGTCGAGATCGATGGCTACATGAAAAGCTGGAGTTGCTTCCTCATTAGCGTCAATATCGACGAAGTACAGTTGGAATATTCGCCGTGGAATGTCATCTACGACACCAAATCGAAGGTCAACCTGCTGGTGACCTGGCTGCTGCCGGGGCTGTACGGCTTGCTCGGCTCCTGCGTATTCCTGCTCCGGGACTTCGTCGTTGCAGGCGACAACCGTCTGCGGCGCAACCGCACCATACTGAGCCAGATGCTGCTGCTGTTGCGCATTGCACTGGGCGGACTGGCCGGCATCGTCATCGGCTGGTTCTGGGTGCCAGCGCCGCTGGGCAGCGGCAATACGGTCATCAGCATTTCATCGATCCCGTTTGGCGTCGCTTTTCTGGCCGGCTTCAGCATCGAAACCCTGTTCACGCTGCTGGACCGGCTCAACAAGCGCAGCGAAAACCTGGAGCCGTCTGCACCAGAATCGGAAAAACCGATCAAGCACCGGCCACAGGCCGCTGCCGGGCAGCAAGCACCGGCACCGGATGCTTGATCACCAGGCGCAGGTGCGCAAGCCGACGAAGATGTCGTCGCGCTCAGGCGTGTAGAAATTACGCATCAGGGGCGAACGCAGCCGCTGCGGCGTGGCAAACGACGCGCCGCGCAGCACCTGATGCGTGCCGAACCACGGCTTTGAATACTCGCGATAGGGGCCAGCAACAAAGCCCGGATAAGGTTCGAATGGGGACCCGGTCCATTCCCACAGCTGGCCCCAGCGAAACAGCGGATGACCTGACAGCGCGGCATACTCCCACTCGGCTTCGGTTGGCAGACGGCGCCCGGCCCATGCGCAATAGGCTTGCGCCTCATACAGGCTGATGTGGCGCACCGGATCGTGCTGTGCCAGCGTGCACAAGCTGCCAAAGCGCATGCTGCGCCACACGCTGCCCCCCTGCTGCCAGTAGCGCGGCGACGAGCGCTCTTGCTGCATCAGCCAGGCGCGCCCTGCTGCACTCCAGAATTGGCGGTTCTGGTAACCGCCATCGTCGACGAAATCGATGTATTGCGCATTCGAGATCAGTCCGGCATCGATGCAAAACGGCGCCACAGCAACCGCATGCGCATCGAGCTCATTGTCGAATACGAAGCCGCCCTCTTGCGCGGCCCGACCTTGCGCGGCCCGACCCAGCCACCAAGTACCACCGGGAAAGGCAATCTGCTCTGATGCCGAAACAGCCGCCTCTTGCCGGGCCTGCTGCGCCGGTTCGGCCAGGCCCAGCGCTTGCAGCGTGATCAGCAACGCTTCGCCGTGCATGTCTTCGTGCGCCAGCACCAGCCGGTACGGATACAGCGCTTCATCGGTATTGGCCGCGCGCGACAATTTGTCGAGCACCCGGTCCAGCACTTCGTGGCAATAGGTTTTTAACGCGCCGCTGCTGGGCAGATCCAGCGTCCAGCGACTGCGGTGCGGCACGGTATTCGAATCGAACAAATCGTCACCACGCGTGAGCAGCGACCCCTTGACCGCATCAAGCGGATGGCTGCTGCGCGCCTCGCGCAAGATGAACCATTCGGCGAACCAGGCGATGTGACCGAGCTCCCACAACGGCGGATTGATGGTAGGCAGCAACGGCACGCGCGCGCACTGGTCGAGTCCGGCTGCGGCAAAACAGTCGAACAAGCTCAGCGTATAATTACGTGCAGCAAGCAATGCCTGGCCCAGTTGCTGCGGCGTCGCATGTCGAAATGATGAGTTAATAGTAGTCATCCAGCGATTGTAACGACTATTTGGTCACGTCCAGCAGCAAAAAATACGTAAAGGGCACGCGAGTGACACAGACAAGGCAGCAAATGGCGGCACACATCTGGATCGTCAGTCCGGCGCTGGCCGATGCCAACAATGGCAATTGGCAAACCGCAAGGCGCTGGGCGCATTTTTTGCGTACCCGCTACCGGGTCACGCTGGCCAACCAATGGCCGGGCTCGAGTCCGCAATCCCGCCTGGCCGCATCGCCTGACTCCGCTCCCGATCTGTTGATTGCGCTGCATGCGCGGCGTTCAAGTGCCGCGCTGGCCAACTTTACCGACGCGTATCCCGAGCGCCCGACGCTGCTGCTGCTGACCGGCACCGACCTGTATCGGGATATCCACACCGATGCCACAGCGCAAGTGGCGCTGCGCTCGGCAGAGGCACTGGTACTGTTGCAACCCGCCGGGCTGTCCGAATTGCCACTTGATTTACATGCCAGAACCAGCGTCATTTACCAGTCGGCGAAGACGCTGCAAGCGGCAAAACTGCCGCAGCGCTTTTTTGATGTCTGCATGGTCGGGCATTTGCGCGCTGAGAAAGATCCCACTACCTTCATGCGCGCCAGCGCGCTGGTGAACGCCAGTAGAGTGCGCATGATCCATATCGGCGGCGCGCTCGAACCAAAGCTGGGCGCGCTGGCGCAAGCGACCGAGGCGGCAACGCCGCGCTACCGCTGGCTGGGTCCCATGGCGCATGCGGCGACGCGTCAGCGCCTCAAGCGCTGCCACCTGATGGCGATCACGTCCAGCATGGAAGGCGGCGCCAACGTCATCATCGAAGCAGTCACCAGCGGTGTCGCCGTTGTCGCCAGCAACATCAGCGGCAACCGCGGCATGCTGGGAGACGATTATGCTGGCTATTTTGCACCAGGCGATGCTGCTGCGCTGGCGCAATTAATCACGCGCTGCGCCAGCGATACCCGCTTCCATGCACTGCTGCAACACCAGTGCGCGCTGCGCGCCGCGCTGTTCACACCAGAGGCCGAACAAACGGCGCTGCTGCAGTTGGTGGATAATCTAATACGAAACTGAATCCGCAGCAAACTTGGCGTTAAAAAACGCTCAAGACAACCAGACAAATGGAGTCCACGATGAGCACACAGGAACAGCAAGAACAGCAAAACCAGCAACCGATCAAATTGACGTCCTTTTCTCACGGCGGCGGCTGCGGCTGCAAGATCGCGCCCGGTGTGCTGGCCGAAATATTGAAAAATTCAACAGGCTTTCCAGTACCCAAGGAATTGATGGTCGGCATAGAAACGGCCGACGATGCCGCCGTCTACAAGCTCAACGATGAACAAGCGCTGATTGCGACCACCGACTTTTTCATGCCGATCGTCGACGATCCGTTCGACTTCGGCCGCATCGCCGCCTGCAACGCGATCTCGGATGTGTATGCGATGGGCGGCACGCCGATCATGGCGCTGGCGCTGGTTGGCATGCCGATCAACAAGCTGCCGTTGGAAACGATAGGCCAGATCATCCGCGGCGGCGAAGCCATTTGCGCCGAAGCCGGCATTCCGATCGCTGGCGGCCATACCATCGATTCGGTTGAACCGATCTACGGCCTGGTCGTGCTGGGTCTGGTGCACCCGTCCAAGGTCAAGCGCAATGCCGACGCAAAGGCTGGCGACGTACTTATTTTGGGCAAGCCTCTGGGCGTCGGCGTGCTGTCAGCCGCGCTCAAGAAAGATGTGCTCGGTGCCGACGGCTATGCGGCGATGATCGCCAACACGACCAAATTGAACAAGCCGGGCAAGGCCCTGTCGGAACTCGATGGCGTGCATGCGCTGACGGATGTGACCGGCTTTGGCTTGCTCGGGCACTTGCTGGAACTGGCGCGCGGCTCGAACTTGACGGCGCAACTGTCGATGGCGCAAATTCCGCTGCTGCCGGGCGTCGAACAACTGGCGCACGATGGCTATTTTACCGGCGCTTCAGGACGCAACTGGGATGCCTACGGCAAGGATGTCGCGCTGTCAAAGGAGATTTCAAATGCGCAACACATGCTGCTGACCGATCCGCAAACCTCGGGTGGCTTGCTGGTATCGTGCGATCCGTCCTGCGCCGACGAGGTGCTGGCAATGTTCGCGCGCGAAGGCTTTAACGATGCGGCCGTGATCGGTCAGATGGCGGCCGGACCGGTGCGCATTGAGGTCGCTGCGTAACTGCGTCGCGGGTTGAGGGAGTGGCGCCGCGTTTATTGTGTGATCAGATTTTCTCTGGTTCGCTCAACACAGACTGCGGCGCGGCCCCACCACTTTTTCGGGCCCAAAGTTGCCAATATGCGGACCTAGTCCATACCCTGTAATTCTGGCTTGAATAGGATCCGTAAAGTTGCTGCCTGCAAGTAAAACCGATGTTATACGTCGACGAATTTGCAGAAAATATCAATTCAGGAACTTATTGTCAATGCTATTCATTCAAGTATTTTGAAAAAAGCAGCGTTGAATCACTTCGATCATCATGCAGCGCACCTCAGTAATGGAGATTCCGGTTGTAATGAGTGTGTCAGAATGGCCAGGCTGCAGTTGGCCGGCAATTCTCATCGAGCTGTTGCGTTGACTGCGACGATCGCTTGCTCAATTACATCATTTTGCTGATCTTCCAAGCCCAGCCACATAGGCAATCTCATCAGGTTTTCTCCGGTGTTATTCGTATTAAGCATATTCCCCACGGCACGCCCCACGGTTTGCCCTAGTGGTGATGAATGCAATGGAATATAGTGGAACACGGTCTGAATGCCTTTATTCTTGAGGCAATCAATCACAGCAGTGCGTGACTCCAGACTGGGCAGCAGCAAATAGTACATGTGGGCGTTATGCACGCACTCGCGAGGCACGCTGGGGCGGCGTACCAAGCCCGCTTTCTCGACGTTGGCAAACCACTGATGGTACATGGCCCAGATATCCAGTCGGCGCTTGTTGATGGCATCGGCCTCTTCCATCTGTGCCCATAGGAACGCCGCTACAATTTCCCCCGGCAGAAACGATGATCCCAGATCAACCCAGGTGTATTTATCGACCTGCCCCCTGAAAAACTGACTGCGGTTGGTGCCTTTTTCGCGGATCATTTCGGCCCGTTCGACAAAGCGCGCGTCATTGATCAAGAGTGCACCGCCCTCGCCAGAAATGATGTTTTTGGTCTCATGGAACGACAGCGCCGCCATATGGCCAATGCTGCCCAATGGACGTCCCTTGTAACTGG
>JBLHNV010000104.1:0-8800 GCA_047623125.1 Janthinobacterium sp.
TGGCTAACGCCGGTATCGGTCCCCGCGCTACGAACGCAGCCGCGACAGCAAGCCGTCGAGCACGTCAAGGTCAGCGAAATCGATGACCATCTTGCCCCGGCCTTTCGCCCCCATCTTGAACGCGACCGGCGTCGCCAAGGCGTCGGACAGCTCTTCTTCGAGTCGGCTAATGTCGCCTGACTTTTCCTTGCTGCGCGGCGCGCTGGGATTTTCCTGCTGCTCCAGCGTACGGCTGACCAGTTTTTCAGTATCGCGCACCGACAGCCGCTTCGCCACCACCAGGTTTGCCAACGTGATTTGCGCAGCGCCATCGACAGCGAGCAGCGCGCGCGCATGGCCCATGTCGATATCGCCAGCCATCAGCATGGTTTGAACCGGGGCCGCCAGATTCATCAGGCGTAGCAAATTGGAGACCGCGCTGCGCGAGCGACCGACGGCTGTCGCGGCCTGCTCATGCGTGAAATCGAATTCGCTGACAAGGCGCGCGATACCCTGCGCCTCTTCAAGCGGATTGAGATCCTCGCGCTGCATGTTTTCAATCAACGCCATCGCCGCAGCGGACTGGTCGTCTACATCGCGCACCAGCACCGGAATCTGTTCAAGTCCTGCGATCTGAGCGGCGCGAAAGCGGCGCTCGCCGGCAATGATTTCATAACTGATGTCACCTTTGATCGGATCCTGGCCGATCGGACGCACCAGTATTGGCTGCATGATGCCCTGGACCTTGATCGATGCTGCCAGTTCGATCAAGCCGCCTTCGTCGATTCGCGTGCGTGGCTGATATTTGCCGGGCTGCAATTGCGACAGCGCCAGCGTGGATGGCGCGCCGAGCTCGGGATTACCGAAATCGCCACCGCCACCCAGCAGTGCATCTAGGCCGCGGCCGAGTCCCTTGAGTTTTTTGGTTGCCATGCTGTCCTTATTGGTTCGATCTGCGCACCAAAGCTGGCGCCAGGTTTGCCGGGGTGAATCGAATTGGATCGAATTGAATTTTTTGCATGCTGCCCGTCACATGGTCTTTACGCGCTCGATCATTTCGGCGCCGAACGCAATATATGCCAGCGCGCCCTTCGAACTCGGATCGAAGCTGACGCCCGGCACGCCGTACGACGGCGCTTCGGCCAGACGCACGTTGCGCGGGATGATCGTGTTGAACACCTTGTCGCCGAAATGCTGCTCCAACTGCGCCGAGACCTGCTGCGACAACGTCATGCGCGGATCGAACATCACGCGCAGCAAGCCGATGATCTTCAGGTCCGGGTTCAGATTTCCATGCACTTTCTTGATCGTGTTGACCAGGTCAGACAAGCCTTCCAGCGCATAGTACTCGCACTGCATCGGAATGATGACACCGTGCGCCGCGCACAAACCGTTCAGCGTCAGCATCGATAACGCTGGCGGACAGTCGATCAGCATGAAATCGTAGTCGTCCTCGACTGCCGCCAGCGCATCCTTCAGACGCCGTTCGCGTCCGTCCAGAGCCACCAGCTCCACTTCGGCGCCAGCCAGTTCGCGGTTTGACGGCAACACGTCGAACTTGCCCGATTCAGAATGCTGGCGCGCATCGGCAACGCTCGATTCGCCCAGCACCACTTCATAAGTTGACGCCGTCAACCCGGACTTATTGATGCCGGCTCCCATCGTGGCATTGCCTTGCGGGTCCAGATCGACCAGCAGAACGCGCTGTCCAAGCTTCGCCAGGGCGGCCGACAGGTTGACGCTGGTCGTGGTCTTGCCGACCCCGCCTTTTTGGTTCGCAACACAAAATATTTTGGCCATGGTTCTTCTTGTCCTGGAGATCGTTCAACTGCCGCGGCTCATGCGCCGCAGAAATGATATGGCTTATATCGTATAAATTTTATGTATAGTTTATACGATATAAACCGTATATATAGTTTATACGGTATAAATCGTTTATAAGGTATAAATCGTATATATAGTTTATAAAGTATATACAATTTATATTGTTTATACTGTTTTTACAAAATAAATCATATAAACCAGATACCCTGTAAATGGTCTTTTCGGCTTAGCCCGTTTATACGGTATTTACTTTTCTTTTGATGAAGACCAGATGGCGCTCTGCATCCATGCCCGGCACCTTCAATTGGCGCAATTCGGAAACCAACCACTGCTGCGGCAACCGCTGCTGCTCCTCTGGCGGTGCAACGCCTTTCAATGCGATGAATAAACCATCCTCGGCCAGCAAATGGCCGGACCAATTGACAAAATCGGACAGATCGGCAAACGCGCGCGACGTGATTACGTCGAACTTGTGCGGCACCTGCAATTGCTCGACGCGCGCCGTATGCACGGTCACGTTGGCCAACCCCAGTTCCGCCTTGACCTGAGTCAGGAATGCGGTTTTCTTGTGTACCGTATCGATCAGCGACACTTTGACCGAAGGGCAGGCAATCGCCAGCACGATACCCGGCAAGCCACCGCCCGCCCCGACATCGAGCACGCTGGCAGCGCCCACAAACGCCGGCACTGCGGCCAGACTGTCGAGCAAATGCTGGGTGACCATCTGGACCGGATCACGCACCGACGTCAGGTTGTACACGGCATTCCACTTGGCCAGCAGCGCCAGATAATCGAGCAACTTGTCGATTTGGTCCTGACCCAGGCCAGGAACCCGATCAAGGCCCAGTTCGCGTATGCCGTCCAGCAACAACGGCGCCAGCGCGGCACGATCGAACGGCTTCATGCCGGCAATCCTGTTTTTGGCCCGGTCGTGTCGGATTTGGCGCCAGCGTAGCCGCGCTTCTTCAAATGTACCAGCAACAGTGAAATTGCGGCCGGCGTCACGCCCGAAATGCGCGAGGCCTGACCCAGCGTTTCAGGCCGTTGCGCATGCAACTTTTGCCGCACTTCGACCGACAACGCCGTGATGTCAAGGTAATCGAATCCGACCGGCAAGATCAGGCTTTCCAGGCTTTCGTGGCGCTCGACTTCCTTGGCCTGACGCTCGATATAGCCTGCATATTTGAGCTGAATTTCAACCTGTTCGCGCACGCTCGGATCGCACGCACCAGGCCCGGCCAGTGCCTGGCCATCGTTGCCGATCAAGCCCATCAAGGTGTCGTAAGCGACGCCAGGGCGACATAGCAGATCGGCCAGCGAATACTCGCGCTCGATCGCCTGACCAATCACGCGCTCGGCTTCGGCTTCGGCAATGATACGCGGATTGACCCATGTCGAACGCAAACGCTCCATTTCCAACGCGACGGCTTCGCGTTTTTTCTCGAATGCCTGCCACTGCAAGTCGCTGACGCAACCGAGTTCGCGCCCGATTTCGGTCAGCCGCATGTCAGCATTGTCTTCACGCAAACTGAGGCGGTATTCTGCACGACTGGTAAACATCCGGTACGGCTCCTGCACGCCCTGCGTGATCAAGTCATCGACCAACACGCCCAGATAAGCTTCCGAACGGCCCGGCACCCACGCATCCCTGCCCTGCGTCAGCAATGCTGCATTCATGCCGGCCAGCATGCCTTGCGCGGCCGCCTCTTCGTAGCCGGTCGTGCCATTGATCTGGCCGGCAAAGAACAGGCCCGCGATGACCTTCGTTTCAAGCGACGACTTCAACCCGCGCGGGTCGAAGTAATCGTATTCGATCGCATAACCGGGGCGCAGGATGTGGGCTTGTTCCATTCCCTTCATCGATCGCACCAATTCCAGCTGCACGTCGAACGGCAAACTGGTCGAGATACCATTCGGATAGATTTCATTGGTCGTCAAGCCTTCCGGCTCCAGAAAAATCTGATGCGATTCCTTGCCGGCGAAGCGATGTATCTTGTCTTCGATCGATGGGCAATAGCGCGGACCGACGCCTTCGATGACACCGGTGTACATCGGGCTGCGATCCAGACCGGCCCGGATGATGTCGTGCGTACGCGTATTCGTATGCGTAATCCAGCACGGCAACTGAGCCGGATGCATCGCTGCATTGCCCATTACTGAAAATACCGGCACCGGGTCAGAATCGCCCGGCTGCTCTTGCATCACCGAAAAGTCGACGGTGCGACCATCGATGCGCGGAGGCGTGCCGGTCTTCAGGCGCCCCTGCGGCAGCTTCAACTCCTTCAAGCGTGCCGACAGCGAGATCGCAGGAGGATCGCCAGCGCGCCCGGCCGAATAATTATTCAGGCCGACGTGAATGCGCCCGTCAAGAAATGTGCCCGCCGTCAGTACGACAGCACGCGCCAGGAACTTGATGCCAATCTGGGTCACGGCGCCCACGACGCGATCACCCTCGACCATCAGATCGTCGACAGCTTGCTGGAACAACCACAGGTTCGGCTGATCCTCCAGACGCGAGCGGATCGCCTGCTTGTACAGTATCCGGTCGGCCTGGGCACGTGTCGCGCGCACGGCCGGCCCTTTCGACGAATTCAGGATTCGGAACTGGATGCCGGCTTCGTCGGTGGCGATGCCCATCGCACCGCCCATCGCATCGACCTCCCTGACCAGGTGGCCCTTGCCTATGCCTCCTATCGACGGATTACAAGACATTTGCCCGAGCGTCTCGATATTATGCGTCAGCAATAGAGTCTTCTGGCCCATGCGGGCGGAAGCGAGGGCGGCCTCAGTGCCGGCGTGACCGCCGCCAACAACAATGACATCGAATTCAGTAGGAAATAGCATGATAGGGAGAAGTTACAAGGGATTGAGACCCGATTATAAAGTCTTTTTGGGACCCGGACTTCTCGAAGGGCACATTTCATCCAAAACATGCACGATGTTCCACGTGGAACACTGACCAAAGGAACGCGATTGTTTCACGTGGAACATCATGAAAATAGTAAAAATCATTCCTCAATACTGTTTCACGTGGAACATTACCAGCGGATGATCGCATCGTAACTCGTCTTCAAGATCAGCACCGACACCACGATCAGGAATAGCTTTCGGACAAAGCTGCTGCCATGCTTGATCGCTAGCCGCGTGCCAAACAACGAACCGCAAACCTGACATACAGCCATCAGCAAACCCAGTTGCCACAATAGATGGCCACTGTAGCCGAACCACATCAGCGCCGAAAAATTGCACGCGACGTTGACGACCTTGGCCACCGCCGATGCGCCCAGAAAATTGAAGCCAAAAAAACGAACAAACAGAAACACGAGGAAACTGCCGGTACCCGGCCCGAAAAAGCCATCGTAAAAACCGATGCAGCCACCGATCGCCAGCGCGATGGCTTTTTCTTTGGAGCCGACATGACGCGGCGCATGTATGGCGCCGAAATCCTTTTTCCAAAACGTGTAGACGGCGACGCATATCAGCACAACGGGCAGCAGGGTACGGATGAAATCGGCCGGCACTTTCGTCACCGTGTAGGCGCCGGCGAACGCCAGCACGAATGCGGCCATCGCCGCCGGCGCGGCCGTGCTCCACGCAATAGGTACCCGGCGTGCATAGTTCACCGCCGCCGCCGCCGTGCCGAAGATGCCAGCCAACTTGCTGGTGCCCAGCAGTGTCGCAGGCACAGCGTTCGGGAATGCCGAAAAAAGCACCGGAATCTGAATCAGACCACCGCCGCCGACCACGGCATCGACCAGTCCGGCCAGAAAAGCGGCGCAAGCGAGCAAAACGAAATCAGGCATGGAATTGAAGAAGAAGGTTCAGATAGAGAAATCGGGCGGATTCCGACATGACATTCAGGCAAGCACGACATTGTACATCCGCAGCACTCGGTCAAGCGGGACGCAATGGCATGCTGCACCGCAACAATCGGCTCAACATGCCGCGCTCAAGAAAAGAAGCAAGAGAAGCAAGAGAAGCAAGAGAAGCAAGAGAAGCAAGAGAAGTAAGAGAAGGAGAGAGGGAGGCAGGTTACGATACCAGGATACAGAAAAAGGAGCGCCGACCGGCGCCCCTGGACAGCCCTAGTTCGGCACGTTCACCAGCGCGCCATTAATGCTGATCCGGTCCGCATCCGCCGGCGCCGACGCAATCACAGGCACGTTCAACACGGTGATCGGCGTCGATGCATCGGCCCGCGTCGTGGTGCGAACTACTTGCGATGGCGGCAACGGCGCTCCCGTTTTCAAGTTCGCATACACGGCATCGAGCGCATGGAACAGATACACATGCAGCGGCACGATCAGTTGCGGCAAGGCGTTGCTGAATATATCAAAATGGTTGGCATTGGTCACCTCGATGTAGCGCAACTTGCTGGCAGCACCCTCAAACGCCGCATTCAAGCCAAGATAGGCGCGCGATGCATGGTTGATCGGGATCAGTGTATCGCTGCGGCCTTGAACAATGACAGCCGGCTTGCCGCGCAAATTACCCGAGGCCAGCACTTCCTTGACACCCGCTTGCACGCGCGTGCTTTGCACCGCCAGCGGCCCGCTCAAGACTTCGCCAGTGACCGCGTCAAGCCCGGTGGCGAGCGCACGCAGACACAGGAAACCATCGAGCGACTGATCCGCCACGCCGTTCGATGGCGACACGCCGAGGGCATACCCCTTGGCGCCACCGACCGAATCTTCATACACGACGCTGCCGATGATCCCGTTCTGGGTCGCGAAGCTGCTCGCTTTTTGGGCCGCGCTGAGAGCTACCGGCTGGCCGTCATTGGTGGCCGCAAAGCTGAAGCCGCAGACCTTGTCGGTCACCGGAAAACGGCCGTAAGCATAAGCATAAGTCACTGCAACGAGCACGCTGGTGCCGGCATGCGACGCTTGCAGCGGATCGGAATCAGACAGCCAGCCGTGACCATGCAAACGCGCGTAGGCATCCTTTTGCTGCGCCGCAAGGTCGGCGCCAAGCAGCAAGCCCTTCGCGACCAGAGCGCTGCAACGCAGTGCGCCACCGGACGCAATGCAGGGTTGATACAGCGCCGCAAACGTACTGTAGTCAAACAGGCTCTTGCCCTGCGCGCTCACTTGCGCCCCGCCCTGCCTGAGCATATATCCGCTCCCGCCGGCGCCGGGCTGGATCTGCGGTTCACTGGCGGCGACGCCGCCGATCAAACCCCGGCGATCCTGTTCGGCCGCGAGCAGAGCCGAACCGGCGCCGTTCGATATGCTGGAAGCGATGACGATGGTATTGCCTGAGTCCAGCCGTACCAGACGGCGCGTGCCGTCATCGGCCAGCGCGCCATATTGCTCGTTGAGCACATAGTACGCCAGCTCGATCGCCTGCAGCGTGGACTTGCCCCAATCCTTTTCCGGGTTCTGTTGCGAATGGGCGTGCTTGAATGCGATACGGTTAGGAAAATCGGTGGCGAATGCAGCACGCACCGAGTCGCTCATCGAGGCTGAAAAAATCGCGCTCTTGCCAGCTTGCGCACGCGTTGTGCGCAGACCGTTTTGCAAGTTCACGCCATCGTCGTCGAAGGTATACAAACCGGTACCGGTACCCTTGTCCGAATACGCGACCGCGCAATGGTTTTTCAAGCCCCACTCGCCTGAACTGCCGATCGCGCCATAGATGCCACGCGAACCGCTGGAAGTGCCGGTAATGATACAGGCGTGGGCCGGATCGAAACTGGCCGGCACCTGGACCATCAGCGTCACATTCAGCAGCGCGCTGTCGGCGCTGGAATAAGCGATGTACTCGGTGCCGCCGACCTTGCCTTCACCCGTGGTAGCCTTGCCGCTGGCATCGACATTAGGGCCGTACAAGGTACCGTAACCGCTGTTGGCATTGATGTCCAGTACGGCGCGATAGTTGGCATAAATTGCGTTACGGCGCAGCTCAATTGCGCTCGGGTGCAGCGGGTCAAGGTAGGCTGGCGTGCTACCGGCCAGCCCGGTCTTGCCCAAACCGGCGGTCAGCAAGTCATCTTGCACGCCATCATATTCAGTCTTGCTGATGGTCGTCGCCGATATCACTCCGAGAAAATCCGGCGCCAAGTTGACATTCTGCTGATGGACTGCTCCGCATGAAACCAGACCAAGCGCGACCGAAGCGAGTGCCACTGTTTTTATCATTTGCATTTCATCCCCTGTTTTTTATCGTTTGTATCAATCTGTGAACCCGAGTGCATGAACCGCCCGCGCATCATGTGGCGAACCTGAAGATCAATCTCCTGAAAAAATGCATCGTTAAAATCAACCGTTAAAGCCACCTGCGTGTCGATCAACACGCCGTGAACAAGGCGCAAAAAAATGCTGCCGGAAATGAAAAACGCCGGACTGTCAGTCCGGCGTTTCTGGTCGATCAGGCCGTTTTCTTGGCCGCCTTGCTGTTGAACAAGGCCATCACCTCGCCAACGATGCCGCGCCGGAACAGCAGCACGCAAGCGACGAAGATGACCCCACTGATCAGACTGACCGACTGGCTCAGACCCTTGAACCATACGATCCCGGTTTGCGACGCCAGAAAAATGCCAACATCGCCCAGCTTGTTTTCCAACGAGATAATGATGATGGCGCCGACAACGGGTCCGGCCATCGTACCCATGCCACCTACCAGCGTCATCAGCACGACCAACCCGGACATCGCCCAGTGCACATCCGTCAATGTCCCGAAGCCAAGCACCAAGGTCTTGGTCGCACCGGCCAACCCGGCCAGCGCGGCCGACAACACGAATACCATCAGCTTGTATTTGTCGACGTCATAGCCGAGCGAAATGGCACGCGGCTCGTTTTCCTTGATCGCCTTCAGCACTTGGCCGAAAGGTGAATGAACCGTGCGCATGATTAATGCAAAGCCGCTGATCGCGATCGCCAGCACCACGTAATACAGCACCTTGTCATCGCTCAGGTCGATCGTTCCCAGCAGTTTTCCGCGCGGCACGCCTTGCAAGCCATCTTCGCCGCCGGTGAAATCGGACTGCAATGCCAGG
>JBLHNV010000105.1:0-8799 GCA_047623125.1 Janthinobacterium sp.
CCACGCCGCCTTGTAACTCATGTTGACGGCCTTGGCGGCCCCGGTGATCGAACCCGACGCGGCGATTGCACACAGCAAAGCCACACGGCCCGCGCCGCCGAATTTTTCGCCGCCGACGGTCAGCCAAACCGCGCCCTCCAGCTTGATTGGGGCATCATCCATCGGCTATTTCCCTGCGCATGCTTACCGGATCGTCATTCATCTTCGCCTGCTGCATTTTTATCCCGGGCAATGGCACCATCGCGCAGATACAGCACATCGTCGCCGAACAGGCGGACATCTTCCGGATCGTGCGTGATCAGGATCATCGGCAGCGCCAGCTGGCGCTGCAACTGGTCGAGTTCGCTACGCAGCTTGACCCGCAATGCCGGGTCGAGCGCGGCAAATGGTTCGTCCAGCAGCAGCGCTCCCGGCTGTGCCGCCAGCGCCCTGGCCAGCGCAGTACGCTGGCGCTGGCCGCCCGATAGCTGATCCGGATACTGCTGCGCCAGATGCGCCAGACCGAGCTGCCCGAGCCAGTGATCAACCGCCTCATGCGTGGCTGCGGGACGCGGATTGAGCCAGCCGCGCGCCAGGCCAAAGCCGACATTCTGGCGCACCGTCAGATGGGGGAACAGCGCATAGTCCTGGAACAGGTAAGCGACATTGCGCTGTTGCGGTGTCAGGTTGATGTTCTTTGTCGTATCGAACAGCGTGCGCCCCGCCAGCGTGACGCGGCCGGCGGCCGGCGTCAGCAAACCAGCGATCGCCTTCAGCGTCAAGCTCTTGCCGGCGCCCGAAGGTCCGTAAATGACGATGCGCCGGCTGGTCGATGCAAATTGCAGCCGCAAGCGAAAACTGCGCTTGCCCGAATGCAAGGTCGTATCCAGATCGAGTTCAAGTTGCATCGGACTCCTTTCAGCGATGGGCGATGCGGCCGGGTGCCAGCCGCCCCGCTGCCAGCAACACGGTAATGCACACCAGAGAGGTCAGCCATACCAGCGTGTTCGCGGCATCATCCCGGCCGGCCTGGACGGCTTCGTAGATCGAGATCGACAGGGTCTGGGTCTGGCCCGGTATGCTGCCCGCCACCATCAGCGTCGCGCCGAACTCGCCCATCGCGCGCGCAAAGCTAAGCAGCAAGCCGGCCAGAATGCCGCGCCAGGCCAGCGGCAGCGTGACCCGGAAAAAAATCGCCACTTCCGCAATGCCAAGTACGCGCGCCGCCTGTTCCAGTTGCGCGTCGACCGCTTCGAAAGCGGCGCGGGCCGGCTTGAAGACCAGCGGAAAAGAGACCAGCGCGGCAGCGATCACGGCGCCTTGCCAGGTGAAAATCAGATTGATGCCAAAATGGGTTTGCAGCCATTCGCCGAGCCAGCCGCGGCGCCCCAGCAGCACCAGCAGATAGTAGCCCAGCACCGTCGGCGGCATCACCATCGGCAGCGTCAATAGCGTGTCGAGCACATCGCGGCCCGGGAAGCGTCCACGCGCCAGCAAGAAACCGACGCCGACGCCCAGCACCAGATTCAGCGCCGTGGCCCAGGCTGCCACTTTCAATGACAACCTCAATGTAATCCAGGCGCTCTCGAAATCCACGGTCAGGGTGGCAGAAAGCCATGTTTGGCCAGGATCGCCTGGCCGGCGGCGGACCTGATGAACCCGATAAAGCGCAGCGCCTCGGCGCCGTTGGCACTGCTTTTGATCGCGGCGATCGGATACAAGATGCGCTCATTTTGCGCCACGCCGAAGGCGATGCTGACCTTGTCGGGCATCAGCGCGGCATCGGTACGGTACACGAATCCGGCATCGACTTCGCCGCGTGCCACATAGTCGAGCGCCTGGCGCACGCTGTAGGTCTGTATTGTTTTTGACTGCAGCAGCGGCCACAGTTGCGCCGCGCTCAGTGCGCGCCGGGTGTAAGCGCCGGCCGGCACAATGGCCGGATTGCCGATCGCGATGCGGCTGACCGCGTCTTGCTGCAAGTGGGCCAGGCGACTCAGGTGCGCCGGGGCGATCCGGACGGAACCCGTTTTCGGCACGATCACGACCAGGCTGTTGCGCGCAAAATCGTGGCGCATGCCTGTCAACCCGCGCTGCTGCGCAAGGTCCATCGTTTGCTGGTCCGCGCTGGCGAATACATCGACCGGCGCGCCTTTGTCAATTTGTTGCAGCAACACGCCCGACGCCGCGAAATTGAGCGCCACGCTGGCGTCAGGGTACTGCTGTTGATAACTGGCCACCACGTCGGCAAACGCATTCGTCAAGCTGGCAGCGGCCGACACCAGCAAGGGCCCGGCCACCGCCGCGCCACCTGCCATGGCCAGCACGATTGCCGCCAACCTCACAGCCATCCATTTGCAAACAGCGGTATAGCGCATCGATTATTCCTATTGACAAGCAATACGTAATATACACTGATATATAACGCTTCGTCCGTTTGCGCAGCGACCGGTGCCGCTGCCATCAAAGCCGGCCGGCATCGCGGCGCAGCCCGTCTCCCCGCAACGGGCACGACTGGCCGGCGCCTTGGTTGCGGCACCCCGTTATTCAATAACAACATTGCAGCAGTGCTGCCATGCGCATTTTCAATGGGCGGCGGCGGGCATGTTGCGCACTCCTGGGGCGGGCTGCTGAGGATGCCCGCTGCAGCTCTCGCGGGCATCCACTGACTTGTCAATTTATTACCGTGCACGCGCCTATTCCATTACCATGAGGGATACTTTCAGGAGAGCCACATGGAGCATAGCCACCTTGCCACAGAAGCGATGTTGATCAGGGAAGAGCGCGACGGCGTCACAACGCTGCGCATGAACCGGCCGCGCCAATTCAATGCCTTGTCCGAAGCGATGCTCGATGCATTGCAAGCCGAACTCGATGCGATCGCGCAAGATGACAAGGTGCGCTGCGTGGTGCTGACCGGCGCCGGCAAGGCTTTCTGCGCCGGACACGACTTGCGCGAAATGCGCAGCCAGCCCGACCTGGCGTATTACCAGGCGCTGTTTGCGCGCTGTGCGCGCATGATGCAGACGATACAGGCGCTGCCGGTGCCGGTGATCGCGCAAGTGCATGGCATCGCGACCGCAGCAGGCTGCCAGCTGGTCGCCAGTTGCGACCTGGCGATCGCGTCAAGCGACGCGCGTTTCGCCGTATCGGGCATCAATGTCGGCTTGTTTTGCGCAACGCCCGCGGTCGCGCTGTCGCGCAACATCTCGCCCAAGCGCGCCTTTGACATGCTGGTCACCGGACGCTTCATCAGCGCCCCGACGGCGCTGGACTGGGGGCTGATCAACGACGTGGTAGCCGGGGAAGCGCTGGACGCCGCCGTCGCGCACAAGGCGGCCCAGATCAGCAGCAAGAGCGGCGCCGCGATCCGGCATGGCAAGGCGATGTTTTACCGCCAGCGCCAGATGGCGCTGGACAGCGCCTACGCGCTCGCCGGCGATGTCATGGCGCGCAACATGATGGAAGAAGATGCGTGCGAGGGCATCGACGCCTTTTTGCAAAAACGCGCACCGGTCTGGACTTCCTGAGCGGCGTTGCCAAATGGCGCGATGCGCACGCGACGGGGTCTGTTTTTACAGCCAGCCGGCGCGGCGCAGCCGGCGGTGCAGGAAAAAGCAGCCGATCGCGATGCCGGCCAGCACCATAGGGTAACTCCACTTCCATTTCAATTCCGGCATATATTCGAAATTCATGCCGTACAGACTAAATACCATCGTCGGCACCGCCAGCATCGCGCCCCAGCCGGCGAGCCGCATGACCATTTCATTCTGGCGTATCGCAACTTGCGCAAGGGAAACCTGCATTGCCGCATTGATCATTTCGCGCATGCGCTCGGCCGCATGGGTGACCCGGGCCACGTGGTCGCGGATATCGCGGTAATAGATACGGTTATCCTTCGGAATGATATCGCTATGAAAGCGCAGCAATTGCGTGCAAATCTGAATCAGCGGCATGCCGGCCTCATGCAGCGTCAGCAAGTCGTTTTTCAGTTTGTAAAAACCCTGCAAGTTATCCGCTTGCGACGCCGGCTTGAACAACTGCCCTTCAAGGCGCCTGAACTTGACGTGCAAATTGTCGATGCAGGGCTGGTACTGGTCGACGATGAAATCGACAATCGAATACAACACATAGCCGGGACCGCTGGCAAGGCGCTCAGGCATCTGCTCGGCGCGCTGCCTGACCCTGGCGTAACCGGCCGAACGCCCTTGCCGTACCGTGATAATGAAACGCGGCCCCAGGAAAACATGGGTTTCGCCAAACTCCACTTCGTCATCGACCAGCATCGCCGTGTGCAGCACCAGGAACAGCGTATCGCCATATTCTTCGAGCTTGGGCCGCTCATGCGCCGTTTGCGCATCTTCGACAGCGAGTTCATGCAAGTCGAATTCGTCCTGAATCTGGCGCATCAATGCACGGTCGGGTTCGAACAAGCCAACCCACACGAAGCTGCCATCCTCACTCAGCACATCCTTGATCGCTTTGATACCGACGTTCTTGAGCTTGATGCCGTTTTTGTAGGCAGAGCAATTGATAATGGCGTCTTGTTGCTTCATCGATCCCTACCTTTATATTGCGGCCACTTGCAAAGTCGCGCCTGAGTTTGCCTTGAGCCGGTGCATGGTAGCCGAAGTCCCCTCCATCGGTCGCTATTTCATGCGAATCATCGATTTACCGGCCCGCTTGGCTTCATACATCGCCGTATCGGCGATTTTCAGCAAACTGTCGGCACTGATGGCGCTGTCAGGCAAATGAAAGGCGATGCCGATGCTGGCGCTCACTTGCACCGATGTGCTTGCGATGACGACCGGCTGTTGCAGGCACGCCAGCAATTTCTCGGCGATGCGCAGTGCGTCCGCTTGCCCGTCCGCGCTCAACCCTTCCAGCAAGACGGTGAATTCATCGCCGGCCAGTCGTGCGACGGAATCCATCTTGCGCAAGCCATCCGATAGCCTGCTGGAAACTTCGCACAGTACCCGGTCGCCGGCTTCATGACCCAGCACGTCGTTGACTTGCTTGAAACCGTCAAGATCGAGAAAGAACAAGACCAGCGCCGTGCGGTTGCGCTCGGCGCGTGCCAGGGCCAGCGGCAGCATTTCAAACAGCGCACGCCGGTTCGGCAAGCCGGTCAGCAGATCGTGCCGTGCTTCCTGCTCGCGCGTTTGCTCGGCCAGTTTGCGCTCGCTGATATCGTGCAGGAACGCGCTGAAAATGGTCACGCCATCGAGCGTCAGCGCCTGTATCCGCACTTCCATCGGCAAGCTTCTGCCGTCGCGCCGGATGGCGGGCAGTTCAATGCGCCGGGTCAGGAGCGTCGACGCGCCCGAGTGCAGATAGCGCTGCATTCCTGCACGGTGCGCCGCGCGCAGGTCAGGCGGAACGATCAATTCATCGAGCATACATCCGATCGCTTCAGATGCGCTCCAGCCGAAGACTTCCTGAGCTTGCTGGTTCCATGCGCTGATCACGCCCTTCTGGTCGATGCACACATAGGCATCGTTGGCATTTTCGATGACGGCGCTCAACTCGGCCTCGCGCTTGGCCAGCGCATGCTGAAAATGCTGCTGCTGCTGCATGCTGCAAGAGAGCTTCTCGTTGGCGGCGCTCAACTCTTGCGTACGCTGCTCGACGCGCATTTCCAGGTCGTGCCGCAGCGCCGCCAGCGCTTTCTTGCGCGCATCGATATCCTCAACGATGGTGATCAGGTAATCAAGCTTGCCGTTGGCATCCATGACACCGGTGACGCTGGTGCTGACCCAGATGGCTGCGCCATTCTTGCGCAGATAGCGCTTCTCGACCTGGTAGCGGTTGATCGACCCGTCCCTCATTCGTTGCAGCAAGCGCAGGTCAACGTCGATGTCGTCGGCATGCGTGATGTCCTGGAAGTGCAGCCCGACCAGGTCGTCATGGCGGTAGTCCACGATGTCGCAATAGGCATCATTAACGCGAATCAAGCTGCCATCCGGTGCCGCCATCGCAATGCCGACCAGCGCACGCTCGAAAATCGAACGAAAACGCGCTTCGCTTTGCGCCAAAGCGCAGTTGCTCAGATCGATGTGGCGGCGCGCCAGCAGCGCCGCTTCACGCTGTTGTATCTCGTCGCTGACTAACGCGGCCAGATCGACCAGCGCATCAATTTCGGCCTGCTGCAGCGTGCGTGGCACGGTATCAATCACGCATAGTGTCCCGAGCGCCTTGCCCTCTTGCGTCAACAACGACATGCCGGCATAGAAGCGGATATTCGGCGCCGCGGTGACCAGCGGGTTATCGCAAAAGCGCGCATCGCCGAGTGTATCGGCGACGATAAACGGACCTTGCTGCAAGATCGCGTGCGCGCAAAACGACGATGCGCGCGGCGTTTCGCACACGCTCAAACCGACCCGCGACTTGAACCATTGGCGCTGCGTGTCGACCAGCGATATCAGCGCAATCGGTACCTGCAGCGCGATCGCCGCCAGCCGCGTGATGCGGTCGAAAAAAGGCTCTGCCGACGTATCGAGCAAATCCAGGGAGTGCAGCAACGCAAGGCGCGCGGTTTCATCGGATGGAAGGGGTGCCTGAGACATGTTGTACTTTCACTGCGCTACGCTTCGGCTCTGGAACCGACAGCCGGGAATGCCGACTCATGCCACATGGCATGAAAATCGACAACACGGCAACCTGAGTAAAGACACTATCATATCGGCCCGCATCGATCTGTTTCCTTACCTAGTTGAAACGGCGACGCTCTTGGGCAGATCGGCTCAGCGGGTAACGCGATCGCACGCGGCCAGGGCAGCCATAGCGACCGGCAAAGAATCCCGCTTGCGCGCGCCAGCGCGACGTCAGAAGCTGACACGCAGGCCACCGGTCACGCCAAGATCGGACTTGCCGTGACGAAACTCGCCCGCCAGTCCGAAGTAAGTCACCGCTTGCCTGGACACCGCCTTGGCTGCTTCGACATGGACCCGGACAAAGGTCCGTCCGACCTGGGGCGCCGCGATGCGCATGCCGATGCCGGCGAGCGCAGCATCGACGACCGGGCGCACCAAGTCGCCACCATCGCGGCCCAGCGCGATGTCGTACTGGAACGCGCCAGACGCCGCCGCCAGACTGGCCGACACGCCAGCGATCAAACGAACCCCGCTGGCCCGATAAGGCAACAGCGTCAACGCGGCGGGCGAACTGCTGCCTTCATTGTAACCGTCGCGGCTATTGCGCTGCCATGTCACGCGCGCGTACGGTTGCATTGTCGCTGTGCCGGGCGCATCGACAATGCCAACAGCGGCGCGCAGCCCGGCACTGAGCATCGTACTGTTGCCGCGTGCGCCATGATTTGCCGCCTCGCCACGCTGGCTATCCCATGCACTGCGACCTGCGGCAGCGACCGTGTCAAACACGATGTGCGCAAAGCCGTGCTCAGCATATGCGAACAACAAGTTCTCGTCGACAGAGCCCGAGCCGTCAGGGGCCGACAGCCTGGCGCTGGAATGGGCAATGCCGCCCCCGACCCGGGTTGCCGCGGTGCGCAGCGGATCGACGCCAATTGTCAGTTGCGTCCGGTTAGCGGTAAATCCCGACACAGTGCCGTCGCCGCGCCACCTGGCGCGGTTGCCGGCCAGGTCAACCCACAAACGGGTCGGCGCTGCCGGTGTCGATACCGATGCGCCACCCAACTGGCGTGCCACTGCCGCTTGCAGCGCGACTGCGGCGCCAGGCGCTTGCGCTGCCAATGCCGCATGCACTTCGCCGCTCAACCGCGTCGTGGCGGCGACCACCCGGTCCGCCGCCAGCGCCGATACCGAATAGGCGAGCGCGCTTTGCGTCGCCGTCGCAGCGCCGGCCTGATCCGCGTCAAGAATCGCATCGAGCACCCTGGCTGCCGCCCGCGCATTCAGATTGGCGCTGCGGCGCCCGACATGGCCCGCATAGGACGCTGGCACCACGCGCAAGTCGATGCTATGGCTGGCATCACCATTGTAAAAAAGCGCCAGTCTGCTGCCGGCGGCGAGACCGGCCGGCTGGTCCAATGGCGCAAAGCGGCCAACGATACCGCCCTGCGCGGTGACGATGCGAAAGCCATCGCCCAGCGCAGGCACGTAAGGCATTGCATCGGCGCCGATATTGACTAGATTCGGCTCCAGCGTGGCGCCGCCGGCGATGAATTGCTGCCCCGCGCCGGTCACTTGCAAGCGCGCGTAATTGCCCGCGCCATTACCGCTGCCCAGGCCATTGATGTCGGCCTGGAACGTACTGCCGCCAGTCATCGTCACCGTCGCCGACGACGTCAATGTACCGGCCGAGTTGCCGGGTGCAAGCTTGCCATGCACCGTCACAGGCGCGTTGACCACGCCGCTGCCACGCAACTGGGCGGCGCTGCCGATGGCAAGAAATTTGCTGTCGACGATGCCATTGACGCGCAGCGTGCCTTGCTGCAAACAGACGCCGTTACCCAGCGCAGCATTGCCCGTCAGATTCAGCGTTCCGTACCCGGACTTGATGAAACAGCCATCGCTGAGCGGGCCAAGGCTGGCAATGTTCCCCGTCAACGTGGTCGTGGTATTGGCATTGTTATACAACGTGGTGTTGCCGGCAAAACCCATCGTTTGCCCGGACTTCAAGTTCACGCTGATCAACAGCGCGCCGCCCTCGAGCGCTACATCGCCGCTGCCCATTGCGCGCGCCGATGCCACCGCCAACAGGCCAGCATCAATCGTCATGCCGCCAGTCCAGTCGGCATTGTCCGCGCCCAGTACCAGCGCGCCATTGCCTGCCTTGACGATGCGCCCGGCGCCCGACAATATGCCAGTCGCCATCAGCACCGCACCATCATCGGTGCTG
>JBLHNV010000106.1:0-8794 GCA_047623125.1 Janthinobacterium sp.
CAATGCAGTTGCGCGGCCCCGTGCCTGATCCAGGCCGTATCATAGGAAAGCCCGAGCAAATTGATCATCATGCTGCAACCGTTCTGCTCCGGCTGCGGCAAAGGCAGACCGCACACCGCGCGCAAATGCAGTTCAAACTGGCTGATCGAGGCCCCGGCTTGTGTCCAGTGCCCGGAGTTGTGGACGCGTGGCGCTATTTCATTGATCAGCAACTCATCTCCCACAATAAAGCATTCGATCGCCATGACGCCGACGTAATCGAGGTGCTGCATCACGCGCTGCAGCATATGCTCGGCGCGGTGCTGCAAATGCTCGAACTGGCCGTCCCGGTTCAGGCTGATCGTCAAGACACCGTTATCGTGACGGTTTTCCGTGAGGCGGTAACAGACGATCTGGCCATCATGGCCACGCGCACCGATGATCGATACTTCGGTGTCGAAACAAATTGCTTGCTCGGCCACGGCATTGTCAGCCCAGGCGGCAAAAACACTGGCGCAATCTGCCCTCACGCGCTGCTGGCCGCGCCCGTCATATCCGCCAGTGGCCCGTTTCAGAAAGAGATCCGGCCCCAGCTCTTGATGCAATGCCGCCTGGGTCATGCCTGCATCCAAGACGCACCACGGCGCCGTCGGCAAACCAAGCTGGTCAAGCAAGCTCTTCTGACGAATCCGATTCGACAGCAGCGCCAACGCTGCACCGTTGAGCCAGCCGGGGTGGCCCTGCAGTGCGTCGGTAAATTGGTTGACCGGCCAATGCTCGCGCTCGGCAGTAATGCGCACGTCCGTTTCTGGCAGCTGCCCGCTATCGACGTCCAGCAAGCGCACGTCGATGCCGATACGCTGGCCGGCCTGCTGCAGCATGGTGCCAAGCTGTCCGGTCCCCAGTACCGCCACTCTCACGGCGCGCCGCCGATGACATTGTCAGCGAGCACGGCCTGGGTCTGAGCGGCGCGCCACAGATCAAGTCTGGCGCCCAGCGCAGGATCTTGCAATGCCAGAATCTGCACCGCCAGCAAGGCGGCATTGAAGGCCCCGGCACTGCCAATGGCCAGGGTGCCAACGGCAACCCCTTTGGGCATCTGCACGATGGACAACAAGCTGTCGATGCCGTTCAAGATTTTGCTTTGGACCGGCACCCCGAGCACCGGCAATGGCGTCAGCGCCGCCACCATCCCCGGAAGGTGCGCCGCGCCACCGGCAGCGGCAATGATCACGGCAATCCCGTTCGCCTTGGCATTGCTGGCAAAGCTGAACAGGCGTTCCGGCGTGCGATGCGCAGAGACCACTTCTGCGTGCCAGTCGACCCCGAATTGGGTCAACAACTCGCTGGCTGCAGAGAGGGTGTCCCAGTCGCTTTTCGAACCCATTACGATGGCAATTTTTGGTTTCATGGTGATTTCCTGATTAATAAAACAGCTGGACCCAGCGTTGGTAGAGCGGCAAGCCAATGATGACGTTGACGGGAAAAGTAATGCCTAGCGCGGCAAGCATGGCCAGGCCGATATTAGCATTCGGAATGGCGGCCCGAATGGCGGCCGGCGCGGCAATATACGAGGCACTGGCGGTCAGGCCGGCGAGCACCACGGCGCTTCCTGCAGGCAAGCTTAACGCCAGCGCGGTGGCAATGCCGACCCAGGCCAGCGCGAATGGCATTACCGCAGCGAACAACATCAAGCGCCAATGCTTCAACGGCAACGGTGAGCAGACTTTGGCGGTACACAATCCCATTTCCAGCAAAAACAACGCCAGCATCGTATTGAAGCCATCGAGCAAGACGGGCTTTAGCGAGGCCAGTCCGACCGGACCATACAGGTAACCTATGAGAACGCCACCGCCAAGCAGCAACACGCCCCGGCTGGTCAACGCCTCGCGCACGATGCCGCTCTTGCTGCCTGCGCCGTTCTTGCTGCCTGCACCGCTGTGTCGACGATAAAACCACAGCATGATGAGGATGGCCGGTAGTTCCAGCATGACCAGATACAGCGTAGTTTGCGCATTGACCGGCAGGCCTGATCTCTCGACCATGGTCAGCACGACGGCGAAGGTGCCGGCACTCACCGAGCCGTAGTGTGCGGCGATGCTGACGGCGTCATCGAGCGGCAAACCGACCCATTTGCGCAAGATCGGATAGCAGATCAGTGGCAGCATCAGGCCAAGCGCGGCGATCACCAGCAATTCGGTTAGCATGGCAAGGTCAAACTTGCCATGCAGTGCCATCCCGCCCTTCAGTCCGAGCACCAGCATCAGCAATATCGATAGCACTTCATAAATCGGTTGCGGCACTTTCAGATCCGATTTGATCAGGCCTGCCAGCAAGCCAAGTGCAAAAAAAGCGATCACGATATCGGGCATTTTGCTCTTTCGTGGAATGAATCAAGGTGCCGATTGTGACGGTAATAGGGTATATTGAGTTATAAATTGTTCGATACAATCACATTGATAATCATCTATGAACGTCCGCCATCTCAGTTTTCGCCTGCTACAGGTCTACATAAAAGTTGTGCAGTTTGGCAATATTTCGGCGGCGGCGCGCGCCTTGCATCTGACGCAGCCCACTGTGTCATTGCAGTTGAAAAAACTGGCTGAAGCCGTCGATGAGCCTTTGTTCGACAGCCGCGACGGTCGCATGGTCCCGACGCTGGTCGGAGACGAGCTGTATCGGGCCGCTTGCGACGTGCTGGGGCGGTTTGAAGATTTCAACGGTTTTATTGAGCAAGCCCGCGGCGGCCATTCGGGCAATCTGAGTATCGGCATTGTCACGACGGCAAAATATGTCGTGCCGCGTATTTTGGGGGCGTTTTATCGCCAGTTCCCGAACGTCAATGTCACGCTGAACATTGGCAACCGGGCGCACATTCTGGGCCGCTTCGCCAGGCAGGAAGATGATTTGTATGTGTTCAGCCACCCGCCAAGCGGGATTGCCGTGCAGGCCAGGCGCATCTTGCGCAATCCTTTGCAAGTCATTGCACCGCTCGATCACTGGGCAGAGGGCATGAAGCGGCTCGCATTTGCCGATTTGCAGCGCGAGCGTTTTCTGATCCGCGAGCCCGGTTCCGCCACCCGCATGATGTTGGAGTCCTGGCTCATTGGCCATGGCATGGAGCTTGGCGATACCATGCAGATCGAGAGCAATGAAGCGATTCGTCTCAGTGTCGCGGCGGGCTTGGGTCTGTCGGTGATTTCGGCCCACACTTTGCAAGAAGGGCGCGAGCAACTCGCCATCTTGCCGGTGGAGGGATTTCCGCTTGAAAGCAACTGGTATCTGGTCACCAGAAAAGACCGCCGCCTGCAATACGCCGCCATGCAGCTGATCCAGTTTATGGCGGATCATTTGCATCATTGCGTCGATCCGGCGCTCGTTGCGGACGACATTGCCAGTCTGGCACAACATTTTTCTTTTGCATCACCTGCCCAACGACATAAAACGGTCAACCCAAACCGGAAATTGCTCTGACGGTTAGCGCATGTCCGGTCGGTCCGGTCGCTACTGTCGGTACTCCAGGCGCAATAGGTTGTCTGCGCACTACGCCGGTATTGCGCTAGCGTGACCGGCAACTTTGATGGCAACTGACACCAAGTTACACCTTGCCGGCGTATGGAGGGTGTTTACGGTCATCGTCTGTGAATAATAAAATATATTTTTGGGTGCGACGGCGCGCGCCATGACGGAACCCGTGCCTGTGGCGACAACGGCAAGGCAGCAGGGCAATATGATGGCCAAGACCCCGGCTTCGTCGTGGCCACACTGGCCCGGTCGCCGGC
Source organism: Janthinobacterium sp. (assembly GCA_047623125.1). GTDB lineage: Bacteria > Pseudomonadota > Gammaproteobacteria > Burkholderiales > Burkholderiaceae_D > Janthinobacterium. Next base: position 3,762 of record JBLHNV010000106.1, read on the forward strand.
AATCGGGTGGCCCTTCGTTGCGCTCTTTGCGACAGGCAGGCGCAACTTGATGCAATAATATGGGACATTGGGGCTTCTATTTTCGATGTTGCTATTAATTTAATGTTTTCGTCATGACTGCAATCGCCCCCCGCATCAAGGAAGTTCCCGACGCCATCATTTGCGCAAGCTGCGATGTGGTGCTGCATCGCGTGCAATTGCGCGAGCGCGAGCTTGCGCACTGCCCGCGCTGCAGCATCGAGCTGGAACGCCATCCGGGTGCGCAAGCGGCGCGCATCTTGCCGGTCACGGTGGCCAGCCTGATCGTGTTCGTCATCGCCAACGTGTTTCCGATCGTCGAGATCGAGTTGCGCGGCTTGCGCAGCGAGACCACGCTGGCGGGCGCAGTCATTGCGCTGGTCGGCGATGGCCGTTCACTGCTGGCGCTGCTGGTGCTGGCCACCACGCTGCTGCTGCCCTTGCTGCATCTGCTGATCTTGTTGTGGCTGCTGCTGCCTTCGCTGCGCGGGCGTCGCGTCGCCGCATTCGCGCCGCTGGTGCACGCACTGCAATACTTGCGGCCCTGGGGCATGATCGACATCTTTTTGCTGGGCGTGCTGGTGGCGATCATCAAGCTGTCCAGCATGGCCGTCGTCGTGCCCGGGCCTGCGCTGTGGGCTTTCCTGGCGCTGACCGTGCTGCTGACGATCGTGACCGCCTTCGATCCGCGCCACCTGTGGCACATGCTCGAAAGGGAAGACCCGGACCAAACTGCGGCCGCTGCGGTTGACATCGAGATTGACGGCAAGGTTGAAGCAGACCAAGGGCGGCGACCGTGAGCGATGACGCACAGGCCACCAGTTCGCACGACAATGCCAGCCTTTCCGAACTCACCGGTTGCCGCCATTGCGGCACCGTCTGGCAGCATGCGCACGAGGGCGATGCCTGCGGGCGCTGCGGTGCGCCGCTGCAGGCCCGCAAGACCAACAGTTTGACGCGCACATGGGCCTTCCTGCTCGCCGCCTGCGTGATGTACTTGCCAGCGAACTTGCTGCCGGTGATGACAACGCGCACGCTGTTCGGTTCCAATGAAGACACCATCCTGAGCGGCATCATCTATTTCTGGATCAGCGGCGCCTACGGACTCGCTACCATCGTCTTCGTGGCCAGCTTTCTGGTGCCGCTGTTCAAGCTGGTGGCGCTGTTCGTGCTGGTGCTGACGGCGCAGCGGCGCAGCAACTGGCGGCGCGCCGAGCGCGCCAAGCTGTATCATCTGATTGAACTGCTGGGACGCTGGTCGATGCTCGACGTGTTCGTCGTCGCGTTGCTGGCCGGTCTGGTGCGACTCGAAGGACTTGCCGAAATCAATGCCGGCATCGGCATCGCCGCCTTCGGCAGCGTCGTCGTGCTGACGATGCTGGCCTCGCAAAGCTTCGATCCCAGGCTCAGCTGGGACGGCCCTGTCGAAGATGCCAACCCGGCCGACACCCCCGACACCCCCGACACCCCCGTCAACGATCACGCCGAAAATCGGCAAGCACCAAGGAAACAGGCCCATGAGCAGTGAATCCCCTGGCCGGCAGCAGCCGCGCGTTTCAAGTCGGCGCGAATGGCTGCCTTCGCTGATCTGGCTCATTCCGATCGTCGCCGCGCTGGTCGGCGTGGCGCTGGTGGCACGCATCTTGTTGGAGCGCGGACCCGAAATCGTGCTCACCTTCAAGACGGCCGAGGGGCTGGAAGCGGGCAAGACGGTCGTCAAGTACAAGGATGTGCAAATTGGCATCGTCGACAACGTGAGTCTGGCGCAAGACCGTGCGAACGTGAATGTGACCGTCAAGCTCAACAATGACGCCGACGCCTTCACCGCTCGCGATACCCGCTACTGGGTGGTGCGCCCGCGGCTGGGCACGGCCGGCATCTCGGGCCTGGGCACCTTGCTGTCGGGCGCGTACATCGTGGCCGATCCCGGCATCGCCAAGGAACGCGCCGATACCTTTCTTGGCCTCGAAGTGCCGCCCATCGTCACGCGCGATGCATCGGGGCGCCAGTATCAGTTGCGCGCCGATAGCATCGGTTCGCTCGATGTCGGCTCCCCGGTGTATTACCGCCGCATCAAGGTCGGCCAGGTGGCCGCCTACGAGCTCGACGCCGATGGCAGCGGCGTCACGCTGAGTGTATTCGTCAACAGCCCTTATGAAAAATTTGTCGGCACCAATAGCCGCTTCTGGCATGCCAGCGGACTCAATGTGCAAATCAATGCCAGCGGCTTGACGCTGCGTACCCAGTCGCTGGCCTCGATCGTGCTGGGCGGTATCGCTTTCGGCGCGCCCGATGAAGAGCGCGGCGCCACCGCGCAGGCAAATGCCGTTTTCGCGCTGGCCGCCGACGAAGTCGTGGCCATGAAGGAACCCGATGGCCCGGCGCAGACCGTGGTGCTGTACTTCAACCAATCGCTGCGTGGCCTGACGCCGGGTGCGCCGGTTGATTTCCGCGGCGTCGTCATCGGGGAGGTGAAGTCCATCGGCGTCGAATTCAACCTCAAGGAGCGCGCCTTCCGGATGCCGGTGCTGGTACAAGTCTACCCGGGCCGGCTCAGCAGTCGCCGCGCCGTGCAACCGCAGCAATCCGACCCCACGAAGCAGCGTGGCATCGAATTTTTGGTCGGCAAGGGCTTGCGCGCGCAGCTACGCACCGGCAACTTGCTCACTGGCCAGATCTACGTCGCGCTCGACTTCTTTCCCAAGGTAGCGCAGGAAGAGATCGACTTCAAGAAGATACCGTTAGAGATGCCAACCGTGCCCAGCAGCCTGGAAGAATTGCAATCGCAAGTGCAGTCGATCGCAACGCGGGTCAACAAGATGCCGCTCGAGCAGATCGGCACCGACTTGCTGACGACGCTGGCCTCGCTCAACAAGACGCTGGCGGGCGCCGAACAATTGATGGGCACGCTCAACAATGACCTGTCGCCGGCAATAACGGCCACGATGAAGGATGCGCGCAAGACCATCAACAGTGCCGAGCAGACGCTGCAGCAAGACGCGCCACTGCAACGCGACTTGCGCCAGATGCTGCAGGAAGTGACGCGCGCCGCAGGTTCCTTGAAGCTGCTGACCGACTACCTGGAGCGCCATCCAGAATCGCTGTTGCGCGGCAAACCGGGAGATAAACGATGACACACGCATGGAACACCATTTATCCAAACGCCGGCCAAGCGCAGCCAGGCCGCACTGCAGCATGGCCCGTTGCCGCATGGCGCCGTGCCACGCTGTTGCCGGCGGCACTGTTGTCGGTGCTATTGCTGGCATCGGGCTGCGCCATCAAGCCGACCAGCTACTACACGCTGACGACGGCACCGCTGGCGATCGCACCTGCTGTTGCCGTTACCGGTGCTACTGCTTCCGCTGCCGATGCGATTTTCATCGAACTGGCCCCGGTGGCCGTGCCCGAACGTCTGGCGCGCCCGCAGATGGTGCTGACCAGACCCGGCGGCCAGAGCGCCAAAGTTGAACTGCTTGAACAGCATCGCTGGATTGCATCGTTCGAACTTGAATTGCGCGATGCGCTGGCCAGCGGCATTGCCGTCCGGGCCGGCGCCATCGACGTCACCAGAGGCGGCGCGCCATCTTTGCTGCCGGTGTGGCGTATCGCCGTGCAATTGCGGCAATTCGAAGCGATCGAAGCAGAGCGCGTTGATGCCGCCTTCAGCTGGACCGCGCGCCGCTCCGACGCCGACCAGGACAGCGCCTGTCGCTGGGCCGGCAGCGTCCAAGTTGGCAGCGGTATCGATGCGCTGGCCCAAGGCGCGCAACAACTCACCGACCAGACCGCGCAAGCGATCGCGCGCCATCTGGCCGCGCTGTCGCTTGACCCTGCCGCAGCGTGCGGGCAGTGATGGCCTAGATTGATCCACCGGCCAGACGATCCGCGCGCTGGCCGGGCCGGCGCTTCCTTCCACAACCTGTAAAACCGATTCCTGCACACGAGCTGCGCGTTCGCTTGCGGGTCGGTCACCGTTTGCGCCTGCGCGAACCGCGCTTTGCGCGCCAGGCAACGGCAATCCTGCGCCGACGTATTGGCCGCGGGAAAAATTATCGCGGTGCCCGCAGCCATGCCGGTCAGTCAGTTTGCTTGGCCAGTTCTTCGGCCGTGCGCGCTTCGATGTAGGACTTGATCGCCCATACCGCTTCTTGTGTGAACACTTCTTCGTAGGCGGGCATTGTGTAGCGGCCTGCGCTGGTCTTCTTTCCTTTGAGGGTGATGTCCTTGAAGTAGGTGTCGTTATCCTTCATGCACGACGCTTTCATTTTTGCCGACGCCGTCCGCGCGCAGCCTTTGTTAAATTGCAGCAAGTCGGGGGCGATGCCGCCGGAGATGGCGTTGAGGCCGTGGCAGCCGGCGCAATTGTGCAAGTAGCCGACGGCGCCAATCTTGATCGCCTGTTCGTTGCCGCTATAGGGATTGGCTTCGAGCCAGTCGGTGCCCAGCGCTTTCAAGCCCGTCGTATCGACCGGTTGCGGCGTCACGTCGCCGTGCGCGTGGCTGTTTACTGCCATCGACACGAGCAACAGGCCGATCGCCGTTGTGCGCAGTGTTTGCAGTGCTTTCAATTTCTGCATGCCAAACCCTCTTTCTTGTAACCAACATGGATAAACAAACCCATACAAAACATGAGGTGAAGTGCATCAAGCGACATGCTCTCGGCCCCGTAAAGGTGGTCTTCATGATAATGCATTATCCTTGCCCGCGGCCACGCGGCTGGTCCGGTGCAGCTGACGCGAACCTGATTTTTCGGCTAACTTGCCAGCACAAATTGTTTTTTATGGTAAATTAATTTTCGATTTCATCCTTGTCCGCTGAGCAATGTCCATGCCATTTGAGCTGGTCCGGGCTTGAAAAAAACACGCTGCCAGCGATTCATTTTATGGATCAAGACCCGATGTCAGACTCAGCATTAATCCAACCGTTCGCGCCCCAGTCCTGTGCCTGTGCTTGCGGGCAGTCGCCATTTACTGTCAGCGCAGCGCCTATTGTGCGGCTGCGCTGCCATTGCCTGA
>JBLHNV010000107.1:0-8675 GCA_047623125.1 Janthinobacterium sp.
CAAGGCCTGGCGCGCATAGTTGCGCAATTGCGCCTGCGACGCGCTGTGCGGCGCTTGCGCCAGGCCGCGCTCCAGCGCAGCGATGCCGGCCTCGCGCCGCAGCGTCAAGCCCAGCTGCAGCAGCGCGGCCAGGTCCAACGCTTTTGGCCGGTCCAGCACCAGCGCGCTGAACAGGAACCCGGCCACGCCTTCGATCGCATCGATCGCTTGCCACGCCTGCACGAAAGGCGTGTCGGCCATCTCGAGCGCGTACGGACCAAGGCTCGAATCGGGCGCAGTTGTGGTTGCCATTGCTGCAGCATTGGCACCTGCAGCCTCGGCCGGCATCAATTGCAGCAGCGCTGCCGGGGTACCGAACAATTGCGCCAGACTGTCCATGCTGGTGCCATCGAGCTGCTGACCGGCCGGCATCGACAGCACGCCTGCCATCATCGTTCTTTGCAGCGCGCGCGAACGCGCATCGACCTTGATCGATACTGCGCGCGGTACGGCGAGCGCATCGGCATCCAGCGTTTCAAACAACGGCGCCAGCTTCAGGTCAGCCCAGGCTTCGGCCCACGCCAGCATCACGTCCGACTCAGGACGCCCACGGTCGAACGCCAGATCGCGGATCATCAACGGCCCGCAGCGGTTGATCGCTTCATTGGCCAGCACCGTGGCCAGAATCGCATTGGCCAGCGGGTGCGCCAGCGCGCTGCGCGTCGCCACCAGCAGCGGCGGAAAGTAAGGCGCCAACAACGCTTCGGCCCAATTTTTTTCGATCAACGGCAAGCTTGCCAACATGTGCTTGTAGCGATTCTTGACATGCGCGATGACGACCGCCAGCTCCGGCGACGTCAGGCCGCGCCCATCTTGCTTGCGGCGCGCCAGTTCGGCCACGGACGGCAATTGTTCCAGCTCGCGCGACAATGCGCCTTCTTCTTCGAGTCGGGCGATCAGGGCCGCGTAGCCGTCGGCCACTTCCGGCTCGCCTTGCGCTTGCGCTTCCCTTACCAGCAGATGGGTTTGCAAGGCATTGTCGCGCAACACCAGGCGCTCGATGTCGTCCGTCATCAGCGTCAATGTCCGATTGCGTTCCAGGGCCGTCAACTGGCCCGCATTGACCTCGACATCCAGCCAGATCTTGACGTTCACTTCGTGATCCGAGCAATCGACACCGGCCGAATTATCGATCGCATCGGTGAAGATGCGCCCGCCGGCCAGCGCGTATTCGATGCGTCCCGCTTGCGTTGCGCCCAGATTGCCGCCTTCGACCACGATCTTGGCGCGCAGCGCGCTGCCATCGACGCGGATCGCATCGTTGGCGCGGTCCTTTACCTGCGCGTGGGTTTCGCCGGACGCCTTGATATAAGTGCCGATGCCGCCGTTGTAGAACAGGTCGACGGGCGCTTGCAAGATGCGCTGCATCAGCGCTTCCGGCGCCAGTTGAGCTTCCTTGATATCGAACGCAGCGCGAATCTGCGGCGACAGCGTGATCGTGCGCGCCGAGCGCGAAAACACGCCGCCGCCCTCGGAAATCAAGTCGCGCTTGTAGTCATCCCACGACGAGCGCGGCAGCGCGAACAGCCTGGCGCGTTCGTCGAACGAGACGACCAGGTCTGGCTCCGGATCCAAAAAGATATGGCGATGGTCGAACGCAGCCAGCAGTTTCAGCTGGCGCGACAACAGCATGCCGTTGCCAAACACGTCACCCGACATGTCGCCCACGCCGACCAGCGTGAACGGCGTGTGGTTGATGTCATGCTCCATTTCGTAAAAGTGGCGTTTGGCCGCTTCCCACGCGCCCTTGGCGGTGATGCCGAGCTTCTTGTGATCGTAGCCGTTCGAGCCGCCGGAGGCGAATGCGTCGCCCAGCCAGAAGCCGCGCTGTACGGCGATGTCATTGGCGATATCAGAAAAGCTGGCCGTGCCCTTGTCGGCCGCCACCACCAGATACGGGTCAGGGTCGTCGTAGCAGACGGTGTCAACGGGCGCAATCACATTGCCCAGTGCGCGGTTATCGGTCACTTCGAGCAAACTTTCGATGAACATCCGGTACACCGCTTTGCCTTCGGCCGCGATGCTGTCGCGCGTCGCCTCAAGCGGCATCTGCTTGCAGACAAAGCCGCCTTTCGCGCCGGCCGGCACGATGACAGCGTTCTTCACCATCTGCGCCTTGACCAGGCCCAGCACTTCGGTGCGGTAATCCTCCATCCGGTCCGACCAGCGCAAGCCCCCGCGCGCGACCGGTCCGCCGCGCAAATGCAAGCCTTCGAAGCGGCGCGAAAACACGAAAATTTCGCGGTGCGGGCGCGGCTCCGGCAACAGGGTCAATTGGCTGGTGTCGAACTTGAAGATGATCCTGTCGCCTTCATTGCTCTGGTTATTTTGGAAATAATTGGTGCGCAGCGTGGCCTGCATCAGGTCCACCAGCGCGCCCAGAATGGCTTCGGTATCGGCATGGTTCACCGCGGCGAGGTCATCGTTGATCGCGCCCAGTGCGGCCAGCGCTGCAGCGCGCTCCTGAGCCGATAGTGCGGGGTCAAAGCGCTGCAGGAAAGCATCGACCAGCGCCTTGACGCGGCCGGCTTGCTTGCGCAGGCAATCGGCGATGTAGCGCACCGAAAAGCGGCTGCCGGTCTGGCGCCAGTAACTGACATAGGCGCGCACCAATTGCGCTTCGCGCGCATGCAAACCGCCTTCAATGACCAGGCCATTGAGGCGCCCGTCTTCGATGGCATCGTTGAACAGCGCCGCGAACAGTTGCTGCGCCACCGGCACCACACCCGGGCGCGCCAGCTTGGCCGCGCTCGCGGCATCGACGCTCAAACTGGTGATGCAATGGGTCTTGCCATCTTCGGTCCTGATGGACCAGGTTTGCTCGCGGTCGATCGCGACGCCGGCATTTTGCAACGCCGGCAGCAGTGTCGACAGCGACGGCACCCGGTCCCCCGAATACAACCGTATCGTCGTCGCCACGCCGGCGTTGGTGCCAATTTCGATGCGCGCCGCGATACACGATGGCTGCGCATTGCGCAAGATCGCATCGAGATCGCGCAGCGCCACTTCCGGCGCCGTCAGGGCCATGTAATCGGGCGGCAAGCTGGCGCCGAGTTTGCGCAAATTGCTGCGTAGCGCGCGCTCGAAGACGACGTCGACCAGCGCGGCAAAGCCCGCATGCCAGCCATCGAGCACCGCCAGCAGCGGCTGCAAAATGTCAGTGTCCATATCCAGCGCACCGCGCGCGCCGTGCGCGATCAGGTACAGCCTGGCCAGCGGGCCGTCGGCGACCAGCGTTTGCCGGCTCACGTCTTGCGCGCCGGAACTGGCATGCAGTGCCTGCGCCAGCGCCCGGGCCAGGCTGGCACTGAAGCGCTCGCGCGGCAAATACACCAGCACGTTCAGGTGGCGCCCGAAGACATCGCGCCTTGCGAATACCTTGGTGCGCGGCTGCTTGTACAGCGATACGACCGAACTGCACACTTGCGCCAGCCATTCCGGCTCGGCTTCCAACGCTTCGATGCGCGGAAGCGACTCGAGAATTTCAATGAATTTCTCGGCACGAAAACCGTCACGCCGTACGCCGGCCAGGCTCAGTACCCGGGCCACGCGGCCGCGTGCAAACGGCAGGCGCGCCAGCGGCATCGACGTCGCCGCGCGCGTGAACAGGCCGACGAAACAGTGTTCGCCCAGGATCGCACCGTACGTGTCGACGTCGCGCAGGCCGATGAAATCGAGCTGCTGGTCACGGTGCAAATTGCCCTGGACATCGGCCTTGGCGATGGCCAGCATGTCGGGGCGGCTGGACAAGGTGTCGAAATCGCCCGGAATATGGGCCAGGCAATTGCCATACAGCGGGTGACTGGTATCTTTTAGCACGCCGAGGCGGCCCGGCATGTCGCGTTCCAGTTCGCGCTCGTCCGGCTTGACGCGGTAATACGCATAGCCGAAGAATTCAAAACCTTCGCTACCGGCCCACTCCATGAAAGCGGCCACTTCACGGCCCTCGGTGCCCAGCACGGCGGCCCTGACGGCGATGCCGGAGACATGCGCGGCCATTGCGCCGGCATCGCGCTGCACGCTGGCCGCGTCACGCGCCACCATTTGCAAGCTGGCCACCAGCACAGCGAGTTCGCTGTCATCGAGGTCTTCGGACAGCAGGCACAACACAAAGGATTCGGTCCCGCCCGGTTCAATGCTCGATGCGTCAAGCGCTGACGATGCCATGTTGCCGTCAGCCGGATTGGCCAGCGAGCGCAGCTCACCATCGCCATCGCGCGCCAGCGCCAGCACCGCATTCATGACGCCGCGCAGCGCCACGCCCTGCTTGCGCATCGCCATGATGATCGAATCGACCAGGTATGGCATATCGTCATTCAAAACCAGCAGCGCAGTGGCCATCGCGCCACGCCCGTCGGCGTAACGCAGCGCCTCTATTTTGCATCCGCCGCCGAAGCTGACCGTTTGCATGAAGCCATTCCACAGCAGCGGCGCCAGGCTGCTGGGCCCGATGTCGGCCAGGTCTTCGTCGTCGAGCGAAGCTAGCCAGGCGGCGATCAATGCCGCGACAAGGTCGCTGTCGGCCGGCTTGGAAGCGAGGACCAGAGCCAGCGTCTGGCTGCGCAAATCGTTTAATGTTGGGTGCATCTTGCTTCTCCAATTCGGTCAATTGTGTCGCCAACCGCTGCTGGTGGCAGCGGCGATCCCGAGCCAAATCCATCTCAAATCAATGTCTTCGTGAAGTACGGCCATGGCGCAGGCTGCGTCGTTTGCTTGCCGACTGCTTGCCTGCCGTTTGTTAGCAGCCTGTCACCGGCCGCTGCGGGTGTTTCGCTGTCACACTTTTACGCATCATACAAGCCGGGCAAATCGAGAATGACAGTCAATTCCTGCAGTGCAGCCTGTATTTCCAGCGCCAGCGCCGGATCGGCCAGGTCGCCAGCGTGCAAGCGATCGCGGTAATGGCGCCCGACCCAGGCCACCAGTTGCCGGTAAAGCACCGGCGTCATGATGACGCGCTGGTGCATCGCCGCCGCTTCGGCATCGGTCAAGACCACCCGCAGCCGCAAACAAGCCGGGCCGCCACCATTGCGCATGCTCTGACGCAGATCAAAATCGATCAATTCATCGACCGGACCGGCGCCCGCGACCAGGCCATCGAGATAGCGCGCGACGGCCGGATGTTCGCGGCATTCTTGCGGTATCACCAGCGCCATGGCGCCATCAGGCTTGGACAGCAACTGGCTGTTGAACAGATAACTCGATACCGCATCCAGGATCGGCACCATCGCATCCGTCACCCGCAGCAGCGTCAGTTCGGCGCCGATGCCATCCATCGCGCGCCGCAGCTGCAAGATGCTGGCCGCTTCATCGGCGAATGCCTGCGCGTGATACAAAAGCACATTGCCATTGCCGACCGCAATCACATCGTTGTGGAACACGCCCTGATCGATGACGGCGGGATTTTGCGCGATGAACACGGTGCGCTGCGGATCAAGTCCGTGCCAGCGCGCCACCGCCGTCGATGCTTCCAGCGTCTGGCGCGCAGGATAGCGTTTTGGCGCAGGCACGGCCAGATCGAATTCGCTGCGGCCATGGACGAACATGTGCACGCCTGGAGCGCCGTGGTTTGAGTGCGAGCCGAACAGGCGGGTATGATTGGCCGCGCCTTCGTCACCAAAAGCAGGCGTACCCGGCAGCGCAGCGTGGACCGCGAAATGGCGCGCGTCAGAAAACAGCGCGCGCAGCGTGCGCGCCGTCTGGCGATGCTCGGATGCGCGGTGCAGCTTGTTGTTCAAATTGGCCGCCGTGAAATGCACGCGGGCGTCAAAGTTGTCGACCGACGGGCTGACGGTGGCCGCATTCGCGCTCCACATCGGCGCCGCCGAATAGGCTGCGGCCAGCAGCACCGGCGCATCGCGCTGCGCGCGCGCCAGCACATCGGCATCGCTGCCGCCAAAGCCGACCCTGCGCAGCATGCGCAAATCGGGCCGGCCATGCGGCGGCAACAGCGCCTGCGCGAATCCGCGTCCGGCCAGCGCATGCATCTTGGCCAAGCCTTGCAAGGCCGCCTGTTTCGGATTCGACACGCTGCTGACGTTGCCGCTGGAAGCGACATTGCCAAACGACAGACCGGCGTAATTGTGCGACGGGCCGACCAGTCCGTCGAAATTGAATTCGCGTGCGCTTGTACCTGCGTTCGTCATGGCTTTCCCTGAGTTGTCAGAATGTCGGAACGTCAAAGCCGCCGCATGTCACAACGTCAGACCAGGTGATAACGCAGCCGGCATGGCCATCTTGCACGATGCGCACAGATGCCGCGCTGACCGGCCGACACGAAGCGGGAAAAATCGCATGCTATAGCGCCGCGTCAAGCTCCTTGACACCCCACACCACCAGCGCATTGTTGCCGCCCACGTCAAGCGCCAGCAGTTTGCCAAACTGGCGCTGTAACGCGATACCGGTAAGGCGGCAACCAGTAACTTATTAATAACACAAAAGCCAAAAAATTGGCGAGTTTAGTTGTCAATAATTTATCTTATTTCTTTTCAAACAACATCACAAAACGATCGGTTTTACGCTGTAATTCAGGTTTAAAAACCAATTGAGAGTGGTCATCGGTTTTATTTGAAAGTGTATCAGACTGTTTAACTAATCGAAAACCACGCTTTTCAAGATCGGCAATCACAAATCCTGATTCAATTCGATGTAATTTTTTAGTATCTTGAATGCCGCGTCCTTGTTCCGCGCCATGGTCAATTATTAATAATTTACCCCCAATTTTCAGTGATTTTAATACTTGAGGCATAACAGCATCAGCCTTGAAATCCCAGTCCTTGTCTTTAAAAAACATATCGTGGTAACCCAGCACTAAAAATACACTATCAAATTTATTTTCTGCCAATTTTAAATCTGAGGACTCGCTTAACAAATAGGTAACATTTTTCAATCGATTGCCGGCCAGGCGTTCTTTTATTTCCTTGCCAACATATTGAAGATAAGCTTCAGGCACTTGCAAAACAACTTCACCTTTCTCGCCAACGACTCGTGATAGAAGCTCAGTATAATAACCACCCCCCGCCAATAAATCCAAAACATTGTCGCCAGCTTTAACCCCAACAAAATTAATTATTTCCGCGGGTTTTCTGGCACCATCTTGCTGCATGTCTTTATCGTTGCGAGCAGCTAAATCAACTTCCATCGCCATCGATGGCGCAGCAGCCAAAAATAGAAAACAAGCAGCAATGGATTTTTTGAGTTGATTCGAAAAATTATTTTTTGATCTATTCATATAGAAAATTTATCCCAATATCATTCATAATTGAAATCAGAGCCTCATTTCAAATACGCTGGTCAGCAACGGATGTTGCGCGAACACAATACTAGCACCCGGGCCGCCATTGACCAGATTCAGTACGCCGCTGCGCTGCCACAGCGGCACCGTCTGAGCGCGCTACGTGGCGCGGCCGAGGTGCCATGCGGCGCCGAAAAAGTTGCTAAGGTTGCCAGCGGCGGCGCTGCTGCCGGGATTGTCAGGGATGGGATTTTTTCTTCACATTGAGTGGCAGCGTGCGCACTGTGGCGCCGGGCTGACAGCGCAGCGCATCCTGCTCTTGCTGCGACAGTGCGATGCCGGCATGGGCTGGCGTCGCACTTGAAACGATCACGCGAAAATCCTTCAATACGGTGTTCGACACCAGTTGCGGCGCGGCAGCCGCCGAAGCAGCCGGGGCATTGGTCGCATCGACCAGCACCAGCGTGCTGTCACGCATCGCGCGCAATTCCGACACGCGCGCCTGCAGCACCGGGCCGGCGTCAAAGATGTCGATATAGCCTTCGTAGTGCAAGCCTTCCTGCTCCAGCAAATGGCGCGCTGGCGCCGTGCTCAGATGTACCTTGCCGATCACTTGCTGCGCCGCATCGGGCAGGTAGGCGACATACAGCGGCTGGCGCGGCATCAGTTCGGCGATGAACGATTTCTTGCCCTTGCTGGTCAGGTCATCGACATGCTCGAAATCCATCTTGAAAAAATGACGCCCGAGTCCTTCATAGAAGGGCGAACTGCCATCTTCGGCTTGATAGCCGCGCATTTCGGCGATCACCTTTTCAGTGAACAGATGCGGAAATTGCGCGAGGAACAGAAAACGGCTCTTCGACAATAGCTTGCCATTGCTGCCGCTGCGGTAATCTGGATCCAGGAACAGCGAACACAGTTCGGTGCTGCCGGTCAGGTCGTTCGACAGATACAGCGTATCCATCCGCGTAAAGATGCCCAGTTCGCGACTGGAGTGGACCAGAGTGCCGATCCGGTAATTGTAGAAAGGCTCGTCGAGGCCGACTGCACCCTTGATCGCGCAGACGCCGGCGAGGCGGCCATTGGCGGTGTCTTCCAGCACGAACAGGTAGTCGCGCCAGGCCGGCTCCATCGTTTCGGCGAACGATGCGCAGGCGATGCGCAAGCGCTCGCCCAGCATCGCCATGTCAGGTTTCAGCGTCGTCATGCCGGTCCCGACCTGCGTCGCCAGCTGGTACAGGCCGTCGAGGTCGGATTCATTGATCGCGCGTACTACTAACATGACACAACTAGCATCGCAAGCTCCTTAAATTCGTACGCAAATTACGCTGTCGCCGGGGATGACGTTCAATGCGTCCTGCACCGTTTGCGGCAGATACACGTCAGTCGCCGCCGCAAGTTC
>JBLHNV010000108.1:0-8563 GCA_047623125.1 Janthinobacterium sp.
ATACCGTCGCGATCGCCGTGACAATTACTCGACCAGAGGCAGCGTCGGCGTCAACAGCCCGGGCGTCAGCGTCGGCATCGGGCGTTGAGATCTGCGTTAATGCACGGCAGTTGTCGCGCAAACATGTGCCGCTTGCCCACCGGTGACGCCTGTGCCGTGTCTTTTGCCACCGTTTTCGCGCCACCAAAAAAACAAAACCCCGCGTTACTCCTCGTTGAGCACGCGGGTTTTTCATGCTCGCTCCGCAGCAACGACGCCAGTGTCCTTGCGCCGCTGCCGTTCGCAAGCACCACATGCAACAAGAGTAACAAAATGTTGATTTGCATCGCTTGGGGGGGATTCCGGCGCTAGACTGATGCGACAGGAGGACATACAAGCCATGGACAAGAATTTCAACAACATCACGCAGCGCGTGATAGTTTCGCTCGTCGTCGTCTTCTCCCTCGGCGGATGCGCAGCTTACTCCGCCGCGCCCTATGCGCAGTCCGGCTATTACGGTGGGACGGCGGTATCGGTCGGGGTGGATTACCATGACAGCGGCTACTATGGCGGTGGCTACAGTACTCGCAACAGCAACCGGGAATATCACGGTGTCGAGCGCAACAGCAACAGGGAATATCACGGTGGCAAGCGCAACAGCAGCCGGGAATATCACGGTGGTGAGCGCAACAGCAACCGGGAATATCACGGCGACCATCGCAGCGACGGTGCCAACATCGGCGCAGGCCACGGCAAGCGGGATCAGGACCGCGGGCGCGGCAAGGATGGCGAGCACCGCGGTCGCGACGGCGAGCGTGGCCAGGATGGTAATCGTGGCGGTCGTGGCGGCGACGATGGCGCTCGCGACGGCGGTCGTGGCCGGGACGGCAATCGTGGCGATCGTGGCGGCGACGATGGCGCTCGCGACGGCGATCATGGCCGGGACGGCGATCGTGGCGGGCGCGGCAAGGGCGGCGATCGGCGCTAGCACAGCCATGGGGCCATCGCATGCAATGGCCGCTGGTGCAACGACATCATGCGCAGTTGTAGTGCAACCGGAAAGCCCGCGTTTCTCACTGTGAAGCGCGGGCTTTTTTGCAGGCCGGTGATTGCGCCAGCCAGCGTCTCCTGGCTCCCGATAACGACGACCGGACAGATTACGCGCACGAGCAGGTTACGCGCACACGCCTGGTATCGAGCAGCCGCGACGTTGCCATCCATGCATCAGCGTATAGTGGCGGCATCTTGTCGGAATCCCTTGTCTGTTGCAAAAATCCGCTAGAAAAATCCCGCCTGCGGCATGCTGTGCGGCAATCACGTAATGCGCTGGAGCAGAGCTATGAAATGGGAAGGCAATCGCGAAAGCGACCATGTCGAAGACCGCCGCGGCGAAGATGGCGGCGGCAGCAGCGGCAGCGGCGGCGCTCGCTCAATCGGCATCGGCACCATCGTCATCGCGCTGATCGGATCCTATGTACTGGGAGTCAATCCGATCACGCTGCTCAATTTGTTGAGCGGCGGTACTTCCGTCGAGTCGATGCAGCAAGCGCCGATGCCATCTCAGCGCGCGCCTGCTTCAGACCGTGCAACCAAATTCGTATCGACGGTGCTGGCCGATACCGAAGACACCTGGAGTGCCTTGTTCCGCGCCCAGGGCAAGACGTACGTCAAGCCCACATTGGTTCTGTTTTCCGGCAGCACGCCGACCGCGTGCGGCACCGGGCAATCCGCCACCGGGCCGTTTTACTGCCCCGGCGATCAAAAAGTGTATATCGACCTGAGCTTCTTTCAATTGATGCAGCAACGCTTCAAGGTCTCCGGTGAATTTGCCCAAGCCTATGTGATCGCCCATGAAGTCGGGCACCACGTACAAAACCTGCTGGGCTACTCCGGCAAGGTTGACCGGGCACGTCAGGGCGCGTCGCAAAGCCAGGCCAATGCGCTATCGGTACGACTGGAATTGCAAGCCGATTGCCTGGCCGGGGTGTGGGCGTTTCACGCCAACAAAGCGCGCAACATACTCGAACAAGGCGATGTCGCAATGGCGCTGAATGCCGCCACGGCAATCGGCGACGATGCACTGCAACGCCAGTCGCAAGGGCGTGTGGTGCCAGATTCGTTTACCCATGGCACTTCGGCACAACGCGTGCGCTGGTTCACCAACGGCATCGACAATGGCAGTATCGCCCAGTGCAATACGTTCGAGGCGCGCCGGCTTTGAGCAACCACCGGGCCCTCAGACTGGCCAGAAAAACCATCCAAGCCACGCGCCCGGATGCCCTTTCCAATCCGTCCAATGGCATTTTTCAGCGGGTAGCGATTGCGTCGGATTGGCAACGCAGCTCGCCAATGTTTTCGCATGCCACCTGAAAGCGCATTATTGTCCGGCTCCGGATGATCCGGCGCCCGATGCTGATGGGCCGCAGTGCGCGACATGCGGCCAGCAACAATGCCGCCCGCACCAGCAGACGACGTCATCGAACGTGTCGTGCAGCGCACTATTTCGTGACACCACTGCACAAGCTGCGCTCTGCCCCCCGAATTGACATGGACGGCTCGCTTTGGCACGCTGCATTACGGCCAGAACAAGACGTGCTTTGCACCCAATGGGGCGGCACGAATTGATGGCTTTCTGGCATAGAGCCATGCGTGTATTCGCGGCCAACGCCTGCCGGCCAGTTCGTCAGATTCGCCGGCAACCCTGGTTGGCCCAACCTGGCTTCACACTTGTGCCGCAAGGAAAGAAGTGGCAAGCTTTTCCGGGCAACGCACTGGCACTTGCCCGGGCCCCGGTCAGGCTTACCCACTTGTCGATCAGCTTGCTGACTTATCTGCCTACTTGCTGAACGCCGCTTGCAAGTCAGCCTGACTTGCAACTCCGCTTTGCAGCAGCAGCATGAGCAGTATCCGCGCTTTGGCCGGCTTCAAGTCATCGGCCATGACAGCGCCGGCGTCATACAATGTTTTGCCACCGCCGGCAAAACCATAATTTGGCAAGACCCGGCCACTGTGGACGCGGGTCGATATGACAACCGGCACGTTTTTGGACAGCGCATACTTGGCAGCCTCGTACATCGGTATGTTCACGTTGCCCATGCCCAGTGCCTGAACCACGATGCCTTTGGCGCCGCGGTCAACGGCACTGCGCAGCGCCATGCCGTCGGCGCCGCCGTACATTGCCACGATTTCCACTTCAGGCATCTTGTCAGTCTTGATCGCAATATGCTGGCGCCGCAGCGGTGCGTTGGCATAGATCACGCGGTCCGGATACACCTCGCCAAGAAAGCCAAAGTGGCCTGAATTAAAGGTTTCCACATTGCCGGTATGGGTTTTGGTCGCATAGCGCGCGGAATTGATCTGGTTATTCATCGCCAGCATGACCCCCTTGTCCCTCGATTGCGCATCCACGGCAATACGCGCGGCATTAAGCAAGTTGCGCGGACCGTCGAAGTCCGGCGAGGAGGCATTGCGCTGCGCGCCGATCAGTACCACTGGCTTGCTCGATTTGACGGTGAGATCGAGCCAAAAAGCGGTTTCTTCCAAGGTATCCGTGCCATGGGACACGATGACACCAGACACTTCCGGGCGATCAAGCGCTGCCTGTGCGGCCTTGGTCAACTCGATCCAGCGTGGCGGATCCATGTAATCGGACGGCACATTGGACAAATTGTTGACTTTAATAGTGGCATATTTACCGATATCTGGCACCGTGGCCAGCAGATCGTCGCCGGAAATGGCGGGCACCGGCGCGTTTTTAACCGGATCGATTTTCATGGCGATGGTGCCGCCAGTGGCAATGAACTGCACCACCGGCTTGTCCTGCGCAAACGCCGTAGATGCCGCCATCAATGTCACAGTGGACAGGATTTTTTTGAATTTCAATTGATCGCCTCATGTTTCTTAAAGTAAGCCTACCGCTATCAGGCGCCGCAACGAAAAGTTGCCGTATGGAATACTATCATGGCATAGTACAAACGAGTACCCCTGCCCTGCTGCAATAACGGCGTGAACGATTACTCCATGCGCAGCGCTTCAAGCAAGGCCAAGCGCCATATCCAACGCCTCTTGCGAACAAGGTTCGGAGGGACTGCAATAGCTCTCCCGTCTGTTCAACGATGCGCTTGAATAGCAGTGATTCGAGCGCAATTTCCTGAAATTTTTTGAGACTGAGCAGCAGCAATGCGATACCCGATACCAGGGTAATCAAGCTGCGGCGCAATTACCTCGCACACGCAGGATTGGGCACTGCGCTGTTCGAACGGGGGCAACAACAATTGCCGGCGAACGGCTATAAAGAAGCACACTTACGGTGCGAATGCCTCGCAGTACGAGAATGATATTGTTGCGTCGCACACCGCTTCAAATTACTGCTAACGACACTTAATTTCGATTAATTATTTACAAAAATTGCAAATTAGCGCCAGTTACTTGCAATGACTACCCATGATTGAGAGTCCAGGGATGTAGCAAAAGGTTGCCAGAATGAATTTTTGTAGCCACGGCGAGGTACCTTTTTACAAGGAGAACAACAACCATGGACAAGTACAACAAAAGCGCCGCGAAACGCGCGATATTTTCGCTATTACTGGCCTTTGCCATTGGTGGATGCGCCGCATAATCTCCCGCACAGCATGGTTATGCAGAGTCGTCGGTGCGGGTCGATCATGATCGCGGCAAAGGCCGTGGCTGCAACGACGATGGATATCGCAACGATGGCGACAGGTAGTGCGACGACGGCTACAGATATCGTGGCAATCGCGACGAAAATTAGCAGGCCGGCGGCAGCGTCGGCGTCAGCGGTCCCAGTATTGGCATCGGTATCGGGCGTTAAAATCGGGCGTTAAAGTCAGCGCTCGCCTGCGGCGCTCGTCGGCACCGGCTGCAGGCAGGTGACTGGCCCGCTGGCGCAATGTCTTACGCTGCTTTTCCCCCGCCCGTTTCCGCGCCCGTTTCCGTTTTGTCCAACATGCCAAAAATCAAAGAAACCCGTGCTGCAAGCTTGCGAGCGCGGTTTTTTCGTAGGCACTGCTTAGCGTCGATGCCATTTTTATGGCGCGGGTCGGCGCAAGTAAAAAGCGTAACAAGATGTTGGTTTGCGTCGCCTTCATGGATTCTGGCGGTAAACTAATTGCATAGGAGAATATATAATCCATGGAAAAAAACTTCAAAAGCGTCGCGAAGCGCATGATATTTTCGCTAGTGGTGGTGTCCGCTCTCGGCGGATGTGCAGCCTATCCTTCAGCGCCCCATGCGCAGTCGAGTTATTACGGTGCGACACCGATCTCGGTTGGAATTGGCTATTCTGACAATGGCTACACGAGCGGCGACTATCGCAAAAGCAACCGGGAATACCGCAGCGGCAAACACGGATACCGCAGCAGCAAGCACGACCGCCGTGGCCACAGTGCCCGCAGCGGACGCGGCAAGGACAAAGGTCGCGGTCACGGGCGCGACAAGAGCCGTGGCCGCCATTGAAACAGTCAAAAGCGCTTTTGATGAAATGACAACGGTCATGGCACAGTAATACACGACGGCACCACAACACCGCGCCATGGCGCTTGGCTGCACACCAGTCAAACAGTCTGCGCCAGCGAATTTGATCGGCGAACTGATTGACGCATTAGTCCTGCCAGATGCGCTCTAGCGCGGCGCGCGGCGCCGGACCAGTGGCAACATGGCAGCGAGCACGCCGTCGCGGCGCACCAGGTGATGCCACAACGCGGCGAGCACATGCACAGACACCACGGCGATCAGCACCCATGCTCCCCATTCATGCCAGTCTTGCAGCGAATCGGCCAGATCAGGGTCGGCGGCAACCAGCGTTGGCAGCGCAAAAATGTTTAGCGCCAGCACCGGATAACCTTGCGCATTGGTCATGGCCCAGCCCAGCAAAGGCATGGCAAGCAAGGTCAGGTACATGACAGAATGGGACGCAGCGCCAGCTAGTCGTAACATTAGCGGCAACGCCACGTCGTCGCGCTGCTTGCGATGGTACCAACGCACCATCAGACGCACCACCCACAAGGAAAGCACTAGTAAGCCAAGTTGCCGGTGCATGCCGATGATCCAGTCGCTGACGGCGTCGTCATCGAACGTGTCGTGCAGCCAGGCCAGGCCCAATGCCAAAAAGATGGCAAGAACGGAAAGCCAGTGCATGCCCCTGACCATTTTGGGCAACATTTTTGTTGCTGTCGGTGTTGATGTCACGGGTTTTCATCCGGTGAATTAAATTACGCAGTTATGCGAAAAAAAGATAAGTTATCTTATTATAAAATATTATTACTTCTTAGAAATGATAAAAATAATAATTTTTTTCCGGCTTGTCGCCAGGTCAGGGTCGCCGCCTTCCCAGGTGGGGCGCACGCGGGGTGCCCGATGATGCGCGTCGGAGCGGACACCGACAGGCGCTGCCGCGACAACGTGCGTTTGCATCTTGTATCGAAGATCGTAACGGCGCGCCAAACAGCAAGCGCGGATCTGTTGCCTGACTCTGACGGTTCAACGCCTGGCTCCGGCAAGGAACGCGTTGCCAGGCGTTGCGCCATCGGCGCCGCCGGACGCTCTGGCGTTGGCGCATCAGGCGGCGATCAGCGCCATGTCGGCAACCGGGTGATAGACTGCGGCGCTTGATCCCTCGACAAACTTTTGCAATGCATACCCTCGAACAATTACGCGATGGACAATTGCTGGGCAGCACACGCCTGCAACTGCGCTGCGGCCTGACCGAATTCCCGCGCGAGATTTTCACACTGTTTGAGACGCTCGAAATCCTCGACTTGTCTGGTAATGCGCTCTCAATGCTGCCCGACGATTTACCCAGGCTGAGCAAGCTGCGCGTCATTTTTTGCTCGGACAACCTGTTCACCGAGCTGCCCGCCATCCTCGGACTATGCCCGCAACTGACGATGGTCGGCTTCAAGGCCAACCGCATCGAAACAGTTCCGGGAGCAGCGCTGCCGGCGCAATTGCGCTGGCTGATCCTGACCGACAACCGGATCGAAGTATTGCCAGGGGCTATCGGGCAGTGCCGGCAATTGCAAAAACTGATGCTGGCCGCCAACCGGTTGCGGGCGCTGCCGATAGAGCTAGCGCACTGCAGCAAGCTGGAATTGCTGCGCATCGCCGCCAACCGCTTGACCGAATTGCCATCCTGGCTGTTTGAGCTGCCCCGCTTGACGTGGCTGGCGTATGCCGGCAATCCGTTTTGCGACGCACGCGAGCTTGCAGCGCTGGACAATTGCGCGCTGGCCGGCATCGCGTGGCAGGCACTGCACATCGGGCAAAAACTGGGCGAAGGGGCATCCGGCGTGATCCACCGCGCCCAATTGAGCAGCGCCAGCAACGATGGGCAAACCGTCGCCATCAAACTGTTCAAGGGCGCGGTGACCAGCGATGGTTTGCCGCGCAGCGAAATGGCCGCATGCATCGCGGCCGGCGCGCACCCGCACCTGATTGCAATCCTTGGCAAGCTCGAGGATCACCCGTGCGGCGTCGATGGACTGGTCATGGCCTTGATCGATGCCGGATTCGACAACCTGGCCGGGCCGCCCAGCCTGGCATCGTGCACGCGCGACGTCTATGTCACTGACAAACGGTTCGACATGCGCCAACTGCTGGGCATTGCATTAGGGGTCGCGTCGGCGGGCGCGCATTTGCACCAGCTTGGCATCTTGCATGGCGACCTGTACGGCCATAACATCTTGCACACAAGCATGGGGGACACGTTGCTGGGCGACTTCGGCGCAGCCTCATTCTTTACGCCGCAAGGAGCGCATGCCGGGGCCTTGCAGCGCCTTGAAGTACGCGCTTTCGGCTTGCTGCTGGAAGAATTGCTGGAACGCGTCGATGGGCCGGCGACACCGGGTCACCCGATGCAATGCCTGGCACAACTAGGCCAGCTGAAAACAGCGTGCCTGCAAGACGCCATCGCGTCCCGACCGCTGCTCACCGATATCGAACGGATGCTAGCCCGACTTACGGCCTAGCAGGTACCGCACGCGGCAAGCACGGATATTGTCTGAAGCATTTTCTGCGTTTCAGGCACTCACCCCGGCAAGGGGGGGCGACGTGAGCGCGGCGCGAACCGGCCGCATGGTGACCAAGGCGTCAGAACTTGCCCATGAATTTGCCCAGCGACATCACAAAAAAGACGATCGCGATGAAGTAGCAAATTTTTTGATTGAACACGAAAGCCGGCAATTTCTTGCGCGCCGTCGGTGGAAAACTGGCTGCCGCCATTGCGAAATACAAAAACAATCCGGCCAGCATCACCAGTGCGATGATGTTATACCAAGGCAATTCGCCAGCTGCGATCGGATCCATCGTTCACTCCATCAAGTTAAAAAAGGGGGGCAGCCCGGCTCCGGCGGAACGCCATTCAAAACCAGGGCCAAATTTGCCCCGATGATAAACGCGCGCCGTGCTACCGCGCAACTGCTAAAACGCGCTGGCGCCGACGCATCTGCAGCGCGGCCCGTCCGCTCGCACATCGCTGCCGCCCTGCCCTGCCCTGCAAAAAATAGCCAGAACCGCCATCGACCAGCCAAACTCGGGCGCGGCTGTTGCCCCCGCCATTTAGCAAAGA
>JBLHNV010000109.1:0-8549 GCA_047623125.1 Janthinobacterium sp.
ACGCATCGATCAGACGCGCAACCCCGAGCCTGATCCACGTGTTGCCAGCGGCAGTCATTGCGGTTTTGCACATGACGCTTGTCAACCGGCAGGCGATGCAGAAAATGATGATCGCGCCACCGGCCTGGCCTGAGATTTTTGGATTACACCGGCATCGGCTTGTTGACATTCAGGTCGAGCAAGCCTTTCAGCAAGCGGTAAGCTTTCCACAGCCATGCGCCTATCCAGAGCATCCACGCCAGCGGAATGCCGATGACGGTCATGAACAATAACGCACCGACGACGATCCACAGCACATACCACCAGAACGAGCGTATCTGCCACGTGTGATGGCTGCGCACGAACGTGCCTTCGGTATCGCCGCGTTTGAGGTAATTGACGATCAGCGGCAGGAATGAAAACAGTCCGAGCGAAAACAGGAAACTGACTGCATGCGCCAGATACAGCCACCACGCCAGATTTTTTTCCGATTCCAGCTGATTGTCGAAAACGATTTCATTTGACATTGAAGCAACTCCCTTTGCGCTAATGGCTCGATTGTAACAATGAATGTGACTTGCGGTCGCACCTCTCCTGCAGCGGTGATCGCAACCAGATGGCCCGGCAGATGACTCATGGTCGGTCGGCGCCGTGGTGTGGCTATGTTCTGGCGCAGGCGCGCGCAAAGCGGACTCGGCACTCAAGGGCGCTGATTGCGTCCAATCAAATTGGTGCGGCAACACTTCTCTACCATTCATAGGCAACCGCACGAGGCTGCAACTCCCGTACACAACGCCAGCCATCGATTGGAATGCCCGATGCCAGAGATCGCCGCGCAGGCAGTACCACTTCCTGTTTCAGCATGGAAACGTTGCGCTGCTACCAGCCATGCAGTGCCGGGCGCCACGCTGCTGCTGCAGGCGCTGTTCGTGGCAATCGCTTTTCCGGCCGAAGAATTGTTGACGGCAACGCCGCTATTGCACATCGATGCGGCGCACCACTGGTATGAAGTGAAGGTCGCAGCCGAACTGGCGCAGCAAGGCAAGCTTGTCGGCTATGACCCCTTCTTTGCTGCCGGCTATCTGGGCGGGATTGCCTTCAATACCAGCGCGCGGGTCCCAGCGCTGATCGCCGCGCTGTTCGGTCCTGCGATGAGCGCGGCGCTCGCGTTCAAGCTGTTCAGCGTTGTTTGTGCCATCGCCGGGCCGGCGGCGCTGCCAGCGGCTGCGCGCAAGCTCGGTTTACACGCTGGCATACAGGCGGCAACGGCCGCGTTGGGCCTGATGTTATGGTGGGCATCGCCGCTGCACTGGTATCACACGGCCGGTATCGTGGCATGGCCGCTGGCCGTTTTCGGCGCGCTCTGGTTCGCCGCAGCTACGGCGGCCTTCATGTGCGGCAACGGGCGCGTGCGCACGCTCATTGCGCTGGCGCTGGCTGGCGCTGGCTTGTTTTTGCTGCATCCGCTGTTTCCGATGGCGGCCGGGTTTGCGCTGGCACCGCTGCTGTTTGCGCTGCGCCGCGACATCTTGCCGCAGCGCTTGGCGGCGGTGCTGCTGGTGCTGCCGCTGGCGGCGCTGGCACTGAATTTGCCATGGATATGGGCGATGCTAGCCAATGACCAGCCTGGCATGGCCAACGGCATGCAACCGTACCAGCAAGCGGTCGATATCAATATGGTGTGGCGCGACATGCTGGGCTTGCCCAGCGCAGGGCGCGGCGCCAAGTGTTATTTTTTCCTGGTCTTTCTGGCGCTGTGGGGCGTCATTCCTGGTCCGGATGGGCGACTCAGGCGGCTGGCAGCGACGCTTCTGGTGGCCGCGATCGTCACCGTCGTGTTCGCTGCTATTGGCTCCGCATGGCCGCTGCTGGCGCGCGTGCAAACGAACCGCTTCACTTTGCAGGGCTACATGATGCTGGTTATTCCGGCCGCGCTCGGGGCGTTCAATATTGCGCGCGCGCTGGCCGACATGCCAGCCCGCGCTGGCAATGGCATCACGTCAACTGGCATGGCGCGCATGCGCGCCATCGTGACCATGTTCAGCGCCGCTTTCGGCGTTGCCGCGTTGGCCTTTTTCAGCCGTGAAGTGTGGCGCGAATTGCACCCCGGCGCACAAGCCTATTACGGAACTGCGCCGCCCGAGGTGCGCGGCCCCGGTCCTTTGACTTTATGGTCTCAGGCACAATTGCAGCAGCACACCGATGTCAGCGCGCGCGTGATGTTCGAGCAATCAGCTGCGCGCATCCATGATGGCGGGCACATGGCCGGCTACCTGGCGGCGCAAACAGATCGCGAATTTATCGGCGGTGCTTATCCGTATCTGCACTTTGCCAATTTCTTGGACGATACCTTGTTTGGCAGCGCCAGCGCCGATCTTGCGCCGGCCCGTTTGCGCCACTATCTGGCACTGTACAACGTGGGCTGGATGCTGGTCCACTCGGACCGGGTCAAGCGCTACCTGACCGGTTTTTCCGAGATTGTGCCGATCGCCGGGCGCGCTCCGCTGGTGCTGTACCGGGTCGATGCGCCGCATTCGTTTTTCTTGCAGGGTACGGGGCGGGTGGTGGCACGCTCGATCAATCGTATCGACCTCGACGATCTCGAAGGCCAGACCATCATTCTCAAATACCATTTTGTGCCTGGCCTGCAAGCACAGCCACCGGCGGCGATCGACGGCGTGCTGATGCCCGGCGATCCGCAACCGTTCATCCGGATTACCCGCCCGCCAAAAGCACTGCGCCTGTCGGTGCAATGATCGTGCCGGCGACTTGAAGTTCAATCTCAGCAGTCCAATCGAGCAACATCACCAGATCGGGGTATTGCGTGCAAATCATCATTCCCATGTCCGGCTATGGCGAACGGTTCCGCCGCGCCGGATACGCCACTCCCAAACCGTTGATCGAGATCGATGGCAAACCGATCATCGCGCATGTACTCGCGCTGTTCCCCGGCGAGCACGATGTGATCTTCATCTGCAATCGCGACCATCTGGCCGATCCGGCATACCGGATGGCAGCCACGCTGCGCCAGTATTGTCCGACCGGCCGTATCGTCGGCATTGCGCCGCACAAGCTCGGTCCGGTCCATGCGGTGCTGCAGATCGCGCCGTTGATCGACCCGAATTTGCCGCTGCTGGTCAATTACTGCGATTTCAGTTGCGTATGGGATTGGCAATACTTCAAGCAATTCGTCGCCGCCAGCGGATGCGCCGGCGCGATACCGGCTTACCGGGGTTTTCATCCGCACACGCTGGGCAGCACCAATTACGCCTATCTGAAAGTGACCGATGGCTGGGTCACCGATATCGCCGAAAAGCAACCCTTTACCGACGATCGGATGTCCGAATTCGCTTCCAGCGGTAGCTATTACTTCGCCAGCGCGCGCCTGATGCTCGATGCCCTGCGCCATTGCGTGGCGCAAGATTGGCAAGTGGGCGGCGAGTACTACGTCAGCCTCGCTTACAAGGCGCTGCTGGCGGCCGGCTTGCCGGTGGCAGTGTATCCGCTGCAGCACTTCATGCAATGGGGCACGCCCGAAGACGTGGCTGAATACCGCGGTTGGTCGGCCGCCTTCGAGCGTCTGGCCGCAAGGAAGGCTGCCTTTGCCGCGCCAGTGGGCGCGGTGGTGATTCCGCTGGCCGGCCTGGGCCAGCGTTTCGCCAGCGCCGCTTACTCGCTGGCGAAACCGTTGATTCCGGTTTCCGGCTTGCCGATGGTGGCGCAAGCGGCAGCCCACTTGCCACCGGCGCAGCAGCAGGTGTTCATCATCCGCGCCGACATGCCGGGCGCGGCCGCCATCGATGCCGAACTGAGGCGTCTGTATCCGACAGCGCTGGTTGCAGCAGTACCCGGTGTCACAGATGGCCAGGCAAGTACGGCGCTGGCCGGCTTGTCCGCGCTCGAACAGAGGCTGGAACATGGTGCGGACTCGGCGCAGGGGCCGGTCACTTTCGGTGCCTGCGACAATGGCGCACTATACGATGCTGGCGCGTTGCAAGCACTGTTTGATAATCCGGATGTCGACGTAATTGTATGGGGCGTGCGTGGCCATGCCAATGCTGTGCGTCATCCGGCCATGTTCGGTTGGATCGCCGCCGAGGATGGTCTCATCAGCGCCATTTCGGTCAAGGCACCACTCGCTTCGCCCGCGACCGACCCGGTCGTGCTGGGCACGTTCACGTTCCGGCGCGGCGCGGATTTCCGGCGCGCGGTGGCGCAACTGGTGGCGCGCGACGGGCGCGTCAACGGCGAATTCTATATTGATGCTTGCATCAACGATGCGATCGCGCTGGGCCTGCGTTGCCATCTGTTTGAAGTCGATAGCTTCCTGTGCTGGGGCACGCCGGACGACTTGCGTACCTTCGAATACTGGCAATCGTGCTTCCATCTGTGGCAGGATCATTCTTACCGTCTTGAACGCGACTCGCGCATCCCGCTGGCGGAACTGCCGGCGCTCGAGCAGCGCTGCAGTGCCATGGCGCCGCCGTCGCCGCCGTCACCGCAACCGCCAATATCGTCAGCATCGTCGCTGCGGCAAGATGGAGAAGCGGCATGAGCCGGCGCGCGCCGGCGCTGTTCATCGTGGTCGGTTCGCTGACAGTCTTGCTCGATTTTATCGCCTACCGCAGCCTGGTCTGGATCGGCTTTTTCAGCGTGGCGCTGGCCAAGGCCGGTGGCTTCCTGTTAGGGACCGTGTTTGCCTACTTTGCAAACCGGCGCTGGACTTTTGCACCACCAACGGCTGAGCAAGCGCATGCGCCGGGCAGTGGATGGCGCTTCATCTGGCTGTATGCGGTCACGCTCGGGACCAATGTCGCGCTCAATGGGCTGTTCCTGGCCGCGCTCGATAGTGCCAGCACCGAGATGCCGGTGGCCATGCCGGTGGCCTTCGTGATGGCCACCGGCGTCTCGGCCATACTCAATTTTTTCGGCTTGAAGCTGTTCGTGTTCAAGGCCGCAACCGTGGTCCAGACCCGATGAAATTCTCGCTCGTCATCCCTTGTTATAACGAGGTGGCCAGTTTGCCGCAGCTGCTCGAGCGCTGCCATGGCGTGATCGAAGCGGCAGGCCCGGAAGTCGAAATCATCCTCGTCGATAACGGCTCGCAAGACAACAGCGCACAAGTGCTGGGCCGGTTGCTGCCCTGGCATCCGGGTTGCCGCAGCATCCGCGTCGAGCAAAACCAAGGTTATGGTCATGGGATTCTGGCCGGCTTGCGCGCCGCCAGCGGCGATATTCTGGGCTGGACCCATGCCGATCTGCAGACCGATCCGCGCGACGTATTGCGCGGATGGGCGCTGTTCGATGCGCATGGGCCGGACATCTTCGTCAAGGGCCGGCGCCACGGACGCCCGCTGACCGATGTCATCTTTACCAGCGGCATGAGCGCGTTCGAAACGCTGCTGCTGGGCCATCCGATGTCGGACATCAATGCCCAGCCGACGCTGTTTTCGCGCCGCTTTTTTGAGGGCTGGCAACGTGCACCGCACGATTTTTCTCTCGACCTGTATGCGTACTATCAGGCCCGCAGGCAGCGCCTGGCGGTGCAGCGCTTTCCGGTCCGGTTCGACGCACGCACGCACGGTGTCTCGCACTGGAACGTGAACTGGGCCGCCAAGAGAAAATTTATCTGGCGCACGCTCAGCTTCAGCTTGCAATTGAGAAAGAGTTTGCAATTGAGTCCGCCACCGCAACGCAGGCGCGAGCCATGAAGATCATTTCGCACCGGCGCAATACGTTGCAGCAACTCGTTGCCACGCCCTTTGAGCATGGTGTCGAGGTCGATATACGCAGCGTCGGCCAGCAACTGGTGATTCATCACGATCCCTATGTCGGCGGCGAGTCGTTCGATGCGTGGATTTCCGCTTACCGGCACGGCACGTTGATCTTGAACGTCAAGGAAGAGGGACTTGAAGAGCGCTTGATTGCGCTGATGCAAGAGCACCGTATCGACGATTACTTTTTCCTCGACCAGTC
This sequence comes from Janthinobacterium sp., assembly GCA_047623125.1. Classification (GTDB taxonomy): domain Bacteria; phylum Pseudomonadota; class Gammaproteobacteria; order Burkholderiales; family Burkholderiaceae_D; genus Janthinobacterium. Next base: position 5,956 of record JBLHNV010000109.1, read on the forward strand.
GCTGCCGTTCCTGGTCAAATGGGCCAGAGCGGGCCAGCGCCGCGCCGCCGTACGGGTGTCTGAATTCGAGCCGGTGGTCGCCGCTTTGAGGTTGGCCGGCCAGGTCGACTGGGCCTGGATCGATTGCTTTACCCGCTTTCCATTGACTGGGCGCGATGCCGGGCGCCTCAAGGATGCCGGATTCCGGCTCTGTCTGGTCTCGCCCGAACTGCAAGGACGCGATGCCGTCACAGGGATCGAGCAACTGGCCGCGCTGCTGTATCGGCACGGCATTACTGCCGATGCGGTCTGCACCAAGCGGCCCGATTTGTGGGCCCGCGCGGCCACGTTGCCGGCATGAGCATCCAACCCTTGCTGCGCCATCCGCTGTTCGGTACCGGCTTGCTGCTGCGGCTGGCGCTGATCGCGCTGGCCACGCCGACGCCGGTCAGCACATGGTATCTGCCGTTCCTGCAAGCGAGCACGCTGCATTTCAGCCTCGATCCGTGGGCGGCCTGGCTGGCGCAGGGCGGCACGCCGATGGCGTTTCCCTACGGTTATGCGATGTGGTGTGCGTTTGCACCCCTGATCTGGCTGTTCCGCGTGCTCGGCTGGCCGGCATTATCCGCTTATGGGGCGACACTGCTGATGGCCGATGTGGCGCTGCTGCTGCTGCTGCGCAAGATGATTCCGGGCCATGAGCGGCGCCTGCTGGCAAGCTACTGGCTATCGCCGATCGTCATTGTGGCGACCTATTTGCTGGGCTATAACGATCTCATTCCGGTACTCTTGTTGACGCTGGCGCTGTACTGCGTGAAGACGTCGCGCCTGGCATGGTCTGGCGCCGCGTGCATCGCGGCGATATCGGCCAAGCTCGCGATGCTGCTGGCGCTGCCATTTTTCTTGATTTACCTGCTACATAACCGCGCGCTGCGCCAATTTTTGCCGCGCTTTCTGCAAGGCTTGGGCGGCGCCATGCTGCTGGCCGTGGTGCCGTTCCTGTTTTCGACGGCCGGGTTGTCCATGCTGTTCGACAATCCCGAAATGGTCAAGGTGTATGCGCTGGCGCTGGACCTGGGCGGCAACACGGTGATTTACCTGGCGCCGCTGGCGTACCTGCTGATGGTCTATGCGGCGTGGCGCTTCAAACGCCTGAACTTCGAATTGTTTCATGCGATGCTGGGCATGGCTTTTTTGTCGCTGGTATTGATGACGCCGGCCTCGCCGGGCTGGTTCATCTGGGCCATTCCGCTGCTGGTGGCTTACCAGGCAGCCAGCGACCGCGTCGCGATCGCGATGACAGGCTTGTTTTCATTGTTGTATGTGCTTAGCAGCCTGTTGCTCACGGCGCACGACTGGGCCAGCTTCGGCTTGCCGGAGCCGGCGCTGGCGCAGGCCCGGGCTGTGCTGTCGCACTACCATCTTGTCGTGCCGGCCGGCAGCAAGGCCGCCTCGATCATGCATACGGCGATGGTAGCAGCCGGCATCATTCTCGCACTGCGGATCTGGCATGAAACGGTGCGCCGCAACGATTATTTTCGTCTCAGCCAAAAACCGTTCGTGATCGGCATCGCCGGCGATTCTGGCTCGGGCAAAGATACTTTTTCCGATGCGATCCAGGGTTTGTTCGGCGCGCACTCGGTTTCGACGCTGTCGGGCGACGATTACCACCTGTGGGACCGTCAGCGCCCGATGTGGCAAGTGATGACGCACCTCAATCCGATCGCCAACGATCTTGCAGGGTTTGCCGACGACCTGGTCGCGCTGACCGATGGCAAGAGCATCCGCAGCGGCCATTACAATCACCAGAGCGGACGCATGAGCCGTCCATCTTGCGTCAAGAGCAATGACATCATCATCGCCAGCGGCTTGCATGCGCTGTACTTGCCGATTTTGCGTGAATGCTACAACCTGAGCATCTATCTCGATATCGACGAAGGTTTGCGCCGCCATTTCAAGCTGCAGCGCGATGTTGGTGTGCGCGGTCATCCGCTGGAGCGGGTGCTGGCCTCGTTCGAACGGCGCGAGCCCGATGCGGTGCGCTTCATCCGGCCGCAGGCATTGCACGCCGACCTGGTGTTGTCGCTGCAACCGATACATCCGCGCATGCTGCAAGAGCGGTGCAGCGGTGCGAACTTGCATCAGCTGCGCTTCAAGCTCGTCGCGCGCTCGCGTCACGGACTCAACGAACTGTCGCTCACGCGCGTGCTGGTCGGCATCTGCGGCTTGCACGTGGACATGGCTGTCAACAGTGATGCAACCGAACTGGTGCTGACGGTCGAAGGTGAGACCTCGGCGCTAGACATCGCGCTGGCGGCGCGCATGGTTTGCCCGCGCATCTTCGAATTTCTCGACCTCACCCCCCATTGGCAAGATGGTGTGATCGGCTTGATGCAACTGATTACGCTATCGCATATCAACCAGGCGCTGACGCGGCGCTTCATCTGATGACAAGGTGGATAAAAAAGTGGAAAAATCATGGTGAAAATCTATGCCAGGGAGCGCTTTACGCGCCTGCCGGACGCTATCTTGTTCGATACGGACAACACGCTCTATCCGTATCAGCCAGCCCACACGGCAGCGCAGCGCGCGGTGCGCGACAAGGTTGTCGCCAC